>CAYTFA010000232.1:0-3980 GCA_964436755.1 uncultured Rhodocyclaceae bacterium
GGGGGGGGGGGGGGGGGGGGGGGGGGGGGGGGGGGGGGGGGGGGGGGGGGCCGGGATTGGCGTAGAGGCCCCGGATTATAGCGGGGGCCGGTGCGCACTCCGCCGCGATGCCAAACTGCTATTGTGTACGGGCCATGAAAGCAGCCGAGGCGGCGCTCCGCGCCGCAATTCCTTGCTTCCGGTGCGGCGATGCCGCTGCACCGCAGCGGCCATGAGCCCCGCCGGCGAGTTTGACCGGCACCGGGTGCTTGGCGCCATCCTCGACCGCATCGGGGACGGTGTGCTGCTGGCCGATGCCGCAACCGGCGCCTACCTCGATGCCAATGAGCGCGCCTGTGTCATGCTTGGCTACACGCGGGACGAGTTGCTGGCCCTGCACGTCTGGGACGTCGCCACCGACTGTGTAGACGCGTCGTCCTGGCGTGCGTCCAGCCCGTGCGACGGCGCCATGCGGGTGGCTGAGACCGAGTTGCGCCGGCGCGATGGCAGCCGGCTGCCGGTCGAAGTGCGCGTCCACGACGTGGCGGACGGCGTGCGCGGCCTGCAGGTCGGCATCTTTCGCGACCTGTCCGAGTCGCGCCGCATCGCGGCGGCGCTGCGCGAGGGCGAGCGCTATTACCGCAATGTGATCGACAGCGCCATCGATGGCTATTTCGCCATCGACGCCCAGCGCCGGTTCATCGAAGTGAATGACACGCTGTGCCACCTCTTCGGCTACGAGCGCGAGGAATTCCTCGGACGCACGCCGCTCGACTTCGTCACCGACGAAAGCCGCATCGACCTGATGTCGCAAATGCAGCGCATCGAGAGCACCGACCGGCGCCGCTACCAGCTCGTCGCCCGGCGCAAGAACGGCAGTACCTTCCCCATCCTGCTCAACAACACCACCCACCGCAACGAGCGCGGCGAAGTGGCCGGCTCCTTTGGCTTCATCACCGACCTCACCCCGATCGTCGATGCCCAGCGCGCCGTGGCCGAATCCGAGCGCGAACTGCGCGGCATCCTCGACAACATGCAGGATACCTACTACCGCACCGACGCCCAGGGCCTGGTCACGCGTGCTTCGCGCTCGGTCAAGCAGTTGCTCGGCTACGAGCCCGAGGAATTCATCGGCCGCCGGCTTGCGGACTCCTACTGCACTCCCGAGGAGCGTGCGCTGTTCCTTGCCCGCATGGTCGCCAATGGGGGGCACATCGTCGGCGGCGAGTCGCGACTGCGTCACAAGGACGGGCGCGAGGTCTGGGTACGCACCACCGCGCATTTCATCCGCGACGCGGCCGGCAACGTGGTCGGCGTGGAGGGCATCACGCGCGACAACACACAGCAGCGCCGCGCCGAGGAGGAGCTGCGGCTCGCCGCCAAGGTGTTCGAGTCGAGCGGCGAAGCGATCATGATCTCCGATGCCGCCGGCACCATCATCTCGGTCAATCGCGCTTTTACGCGGGTCACCGGCTACGAGCCGGGCGAGGTGGTCGGCCGTACCACCGACCTGCTGTCGTCCGGGCGGCACGACCGCGAGTTCTTTCGCGCCCTCTGGCGCAGCATCCACGAGGTTGGCTACTGGAACGGCGAGATCTGGAACCGCCGGCGCGACGGCGAGGTCTTCCCGATGTGGCTTTCGGTCTCGGCGGTGCGCGACGAGCGCGGCCTCACTACCCACCTGGTCGGCATCTTCGCCGACATCAGCGAACGCAAATCGGCCGAAGCGCGCATCGCCTTCCTTGCCCACCATGACACGCTGACCAACCTGCCCAACCGCCTGCTGCTGCGTGACCGCATGCAGCAGGCCATAGCGCACTGCGAACGCAGTGGCTGCCGCGTTGCCCTGCTGTTCGTGGATCTGGACCGCTTCAAGGCGGTCAACGATTCGTTCGGCCATCCGGCCGGCGACGCATTGCTGCGCGACGCCGCGCGCCGCCTCGAAGACTGCGTGCGCGACTCCGACACAGTCAGCCGCCAGGGCGGTGACGAGTTCCTCGTCGTCCTCACGGAATTGCAGGATGCCGAGGTGCCCGCCCGGGTGGCGGCCAAGATCATGGAGTCGCTGGCCCAGCCCTATCGCATCGACGGACACGAGGCAACGCTGTCGGCCTCGGTCGGCATTGCCGTATATCCGGAGGACGGCGCCGGCTTCGACGAGCTGCTGAAGAAGGCCGACATCGCCATGTACCACGCCAAGGAGAGCGGGCGCAACGCCTTCCGCTTCTACACCGAGCGCATGAATGCGGATGCCCAGGAGCGCCTCGAACTGCATGGCCTGCTGCGGCGTGCGCTGGAGAGGAAGGAGTTCCGCCTCCACTTCCAGCCGGTGGTCGACCTGGCGAGCGGGCGCGTGGTGGGCGCCGAGGCCCTGCTGCGCTGGCAGTCGCCGGAGCGCGGGCTGGTTGGTCCCGGTCAGTTCATTGCCGCGGCCGAGCACGGTGGCCTCATCGTTCCCATCGGCGAGTGGGTGCTGGGCGAGGCCTGCGCCGAACTGGCACGGTGGCATGCCGGCGGTGCAGGCGAACTGACCATGGCGGTCAACATCTCCGCCATCCAGTTTCGCCGTGGCGACATCGAGGATACCGTGCGCCGGGCACTCGAGGCGTCGGGCGCGCCGGCGGCCGCGCTCGAACTGGAGCTAACGGAGTCAATCCTGATCGATGGCGCCGAGGCGGTGCTGGCCACCCTGCGGCGGCTGCAGTCCCTCGGGGTGCGCCTCGCCATCGACGATTTCGGTACCGGCTACTCGAGCCTGGCGTACCTCAAGCGCTTTGCGGTCGACAAACTGAAGATCGACCAGTCCTTCGTGCGCGACATCGTCGCCGACCAGGAGGATGCCGCCATCGTGCGCGCGGTGATCCAGATGGCGAAGAGCCTCAACCTGAGCGTCCTCGCCGAAGGCGTCGAAACCGGGGACGTCGCCGCGGAACTGCGCCGCATGGAGTGCGACCTGGTGCAGGGCTACTTCTTCGGCCGGCCGATACCTGCCGACGAGTTCCGCGCACTGCTCGCCGGCCGCGGCAAGGCGCACCGGCCCGCTATTTCGACTTAGCCCAGGAGTCCTTCAGACCCAGTGTGCGATTGAACACGGGTGCGCCGGGTCGGGAATCGACGCGATCGGCAACGAAGTAGCCATGCCGTTCGAACTGGAAGCGGTCTTCGGCGGAGGCCTCCTTCAGCGAAGCTTCGAGCTGGGCGGCGATGGTGCGCACCGAGTCGGGATTGATGTCCTCGAGGAAATCGCGTTCTGCGCCGGGATCGGCAACCTTGAACAGCCGGTCGTAGAGGCGCACCGGGGTCGAGTAGGCATGCCGTGCCGCGACCCAGTGGATGTTGCCCTTGACCTTGTAGGTGTCGGCGCCCGACGTGCCGGATTTCGAATCCGGAAAGTAGGAACAATGCACCGCGACAACCCGGCCTGACGCATCCTTCTCGCAGCCAGTGCACTCGACGACGAAGCCATAGCGCAGGCGCACGCGATTGCCCGGGAAGAGGCGGAAATACCCCTTGACAGGCTCTTCCATGAAATCCTCACGCTCGATCCAGAGCTCCTTCGCGAACGGAACCGTGCGTTTCCCCCACTCGGGCTTCTGCGGATGGTTGGGCGCCTCGCAGGCCTCCTCCTGTCCGTCCGGGTAGTTGTCAATAACGAGGCGCAGCGGGTCGAGCACGGCGATGCGGCGCGGCGCCGTCTCGTTGAGCACGTCGCGCTGGCATTCCTCGAATACCGAGTAGTCGATCAGTGAATCGGCCTTGGAAACGCCGATCATCTCGGCGAAGCGGCGGAAGCCTTCCGGGGTGTAGCCGCGGCGGCGGGCGCCGACCAGGGTCGGCAGGCGCGGGTCGTCCCAGCCGTCGACGCGCTTCTCCTCGACGAGCTGGATCAGCTTGCGCTTGGAAAGCACGACGTAGGTCAGGTTCAGGCGTGCGAACTCGATCTGCTGCGGCAGCGGCGTGTTGACGCAACCGAGCTCGGCCAGTCGCGCCAGCAGCCAGTC
>CAYTFA010000233.1:0-3973 GCA_964436755.1 uncultured Rhodocyclaceae bacterium
TCCGGATCATCACCTGCGTGAGCAGGTTCTCGAACACCCGCGGCGGCGCGAAGTAATAGGTGGGGCCGATCTCGCGCATGTCGGTCATCACCGTGTCGCCCGACTCGGGACAGTTGATCGTGAAACCGGCCACGGTGGCCTGCGCGTAAGAGAACAAATGGTCGCCGACCCAGGCCATCGGCAGGTAGGAGAGGATGTCTTCGTTCTCGGTCAGGCGATCGAACTCGATGCCGCACTGCGCCGCCGCGATGAAAGTCTCGTGGGTCTGGCACACGCCTTTGGGCCGACCCGTGGTGCCCGAGGTGTAGAGCATCACCGCGACGTCGGAGCCGCGGCCCTTGGCCACCTCGGCGGGTATGAAGTCCGGCTGGTTCCTGTCATGCACGCGGCCCATGGCGATGGCCTCGTCGAGGCCCTGCAGCCAGGTCTGCGTGTAGTGGCGCATGCCGCGCGGGTCGTCGTACAGGATGTGCTCGAGGGCGGGGCACTGGTCCTTGATTTCCAGCAGCTTGTCCACCTGCTCCTGGTCCTCGACGATGGCGAAGCGCACTTCAGCATCCTGCAGCACGAACACCATCTCCGCCGCCACGGCATCCTGATACAGGGGAAGTGCGACGCCACCGAGCATCTGCGCCGCGCACATCGCCCAGTACAGACGCGGCCGGTTGTCGCCGATGATGGCGAGGTTGTCGCCACGCTTGAACCCAAGCTCGGCCAGGCCGCAGGCCATGGCGCGCACTTCGGTCGCCACCTCGCCCCAGGTCCAGGTCTGCCAGATGCCGAGGTACTTTTCGCGCGTGGCCGGCCGGTCGCCACGCACGGCGGCGTGGTTCAGCAGCAGGCGCGGAAACGTATCAAGGGCGCCGGGCACCGGCCCGGATTGGGGTGCAAGCATGCGAGATCTCTCCTCCAACTTCGGCGCTGCGGGCCCGCTTTCTGGGCGCGAGTCCCGTTGCCGAGCCGGCGAGTCTACGCCAGCGGACGGCCTATAATTGTCGCGTGACTGACAATTCGCAAAAAAACCCGGAAACGCTGGAATCCATGCTGCGCCGCACAAGCTGGGCAGGCGCGCTTGGCGAGGAGGAGTTCTACCGCGTGCTCGAAGGCACGGCGGAGCGCTTCGTTGCCGGCGGCGGTTTCGTCTGCCGCCGGGGCGAGCCGGTGGATCATTGGTACGGCGTCATCGAAGGCCTGGCCAAGATGTCCAGCGACTGGGCCTCGGGCAAGACCTCGAGCTATACGGGCATTGCTGCCGGCGGCTGGTTCGGCGAGGGGTCGCTGCTCAAGGACGAACCGCGCCGCTATGACGTCGTCGCCCTGCGCGACACGCGGGTGGCCGGCATGAAGCGTGAAACTTTCCACTGGCTGCTCGACCACAGCATCCCCTTCAACCGCTTCATCGTCACCCAGATCAACGAGCGGCTGGGCCTCTTCATCGGCCTGCTCGAATCCGAACGCCTGGCCGACGTCGATGCGCGCGTCGCGCGCGCCATCGCGGCGCTTTTCCATCCGGTGCTGCAACCGGGCATCGAATCCCGCATCGCCATCACCCAGGGCGAGATAGGCAACCTTTCCGGCGTCTCGCGCCAGCGGGTAAACCGCTCGTTACGCACGCTCGAGGATGCCGGCTTCCTCGTCGCTGAATACGGCAGCCTGACGATCCGCGATCTGGAAGGCCTGCGCCGCTTTGGCGGCTGATACCCGCCGGGGGCGCCGGCCCGTCGGGCCGGTGGTTTGCCGCCGCTGTACCCCGATCAGTACTGGTAGAAGCCCCGCCCGGTCTTGCGGCCGAGGTAACCCGCCGCCACCATCTCCTTGAGCAGCGGCGCCGGGCGGTACTTGGAATCGTTAAAGCCTTCGTAGAAGACGTTCATCACCGCCAGCATGGTATCGAGGCCGATCATGTCCGCCAGCGCCAGCGGCCCGATCGGGTGGTTGCAGCCCAGCTTCATGCCGGCGTCGATCTCCTCGGGACTGGCCAGCCCCTCGGCGAGGACGAAGATCGCCTCGTTGATCATCGGGCACAGGATGCGGTTCACCACGAAGCCCGGGTTGTTCTTCACGGTGATCGGGCTCTTGCCCAGGGCCTTGGCCAGGGCCTCGACCGCGGCATGGGTTTCGTCGGTAGTCTGCAGCCCGCGGATGATCTCGACCAGCGCCATCATCGGCACCGGGTTGAAGAAATGCATGCCGATGAACTTGCCGGGACGCCCCGTCGCCGCGGCGAGTTGCGTGATCGAGATCGAGGACGTGTTGCTGGCGATGATGGTTTCAGCGCCGATCACGGCCTCGACGTCCTTGAGGATCTTCAGCTTGAGCGCGAGGTTTTCCGTCGCCGCCTCGATCACGATGTCGACGCCGGCAAAATCGGCCATGGCCGTGGTCGGCTTGATCAGCGCCATCGCCACCGCCTTCTGCTCGGCCGTCATCTTCTCTTTCTTGACCAGGCGGTCGAGGCTGCCCGAAATTGTCGCCACGCCCTTTTGTACCGCCGCGTCGTTGATATCCAGCATCACTGCCGGAATGCCCACTACCGCGCAGGCCTGCGCGATGCCGTTGCCCATGGTGCCGGCGCCGATGATGCCTACCGTCTTGATCGTCATGTCGCGTATCTCCGGGAATACTTGGTCAAAGGATGAATTTTATCGCGCGGCAAGGGGGCTCGACGGGCTCCGGCGACATCCGCATGGCGGCGCCACTCCGCTCGCCTGCTCGACATTCGAGTTCTCCGCCTGACGACCGCTACGGCAGCCGCCCAGGCCCCGCAGCAGGAGTCGGCACTGCGGCACGAGGCCGATCCGGGCGGGCCCGCGAGGTTCCCATGTCGGTGAGGCCTACATCGAACGCCGGTACTGCCCCCCAACCTCGTACAGCGCGCTGCTGATCTGCCCCAGCGAGCAGTGGCGCACGGCTTCCATCATCACGGCAAAGACGTTGCCATTCTCGATCACGGCCTGCTTCAGCCGCTCGATCGAGGCCGGTGCCTGCTTGGCATTGCGCGCATGGAACTCACCAAGGCGCTGCAGTTGCGACTGCTTTTCCTCCTCGGTCGAGCGCGCCAGCTCGATTTCGGTGGCAACGCCGGAACCATGGGGATTGAGGAAAGTGTTCACGCCGATGATGGGGTAGGAGCCGTCGTGCTTGCGCCGCTCGTAGTGCATCGACTCCTCCTGGATCTTGCCGCGCTGGTAGCCGGTCTCCATGGCCCCGAGTACGCCGCCGCGCGATGCGATGGCTTCGAACTCCTTGAGCACGGCCTCTTCGACGAGGTCGGTCAGCTCATCCATGATGAAGGCGCCCTGGTTCGGGTTCTCGTTCTTCGCCACGCCCCACTCGCGGTTGATGATGAGCTGGATGGCCATGGCGCGGCGCACGGACTCCTCGGTCGGGGTAGTGATGGCCTCGTCGTAGGCGTTGGTGTGCAGCGAATTGCAGTTGTCGTAGATGGCAATGAGGGCCTGCAGCGTGGTGCGGATATCGTTGAAGTCCATCTCCTGGGCGTGCAGGCTGCGGCCCGACGTCTGGATGTGGTACTTCAGCTTCTGCGAACGCTCGTTGGCACCGTACTTGTTCTTCATCGCCACGGCCCAGATGCGGCGTGCCACGCGGCCGATCACCGAATACTCGGGGTCCATGCCGTTGCTGAAGAAGAAGCTCAGGTTGGGTGCGAAGTCGTCGATGTGCATGCCGCGCGCCAGGTAGGCCTCGACATAGGTGAAGCCGTTGGCCAGCGTGAAGGCAAGCTGCGAGATCGGGTTGGCCCCGGCCTCGGCGATGTGGTAGCCGGAGATCGACACCGAATAGAAGTTGCGCACCTGGTTGTGCACGAAGAACTCCTGGATGTCGCCCATCATCTTCAGTGCGAACTCCGTGCTGAAGATGCAGGTGTTCTGGCCCTGGTCCTCCTTGAGGATATCCGCCTGCACCGTGCCGCGCACGGTCGATAGCGTCCACTCGCGGACCTTCTCGGCCT
>CAYTFA010000234.1:0-3972 GCA_964436755.1 uncultured Rhodocyclaceae bacterium
GCTACTTCGGCTCGGCGCGCCCGCAGCAGGACTTCCCGCGCCTGATCGGCCTCTACCGCAGCGGCCGGCTCAAGCTCGACGAACTGATCACGCGCACCTACGGCATCGAGGAGGCGCCGCAGGCATTCGCCGACCTCGCCGCGGGGCGCAATGCGCGCGGCGTGATATTGTTCGGCCGATGAGCCGCCGCAAACTGCATACCCTGCACCATCCGCCGCACAAGGACGCCGGCCGCCCGCCGCTGGTCTTCGTCCATGGCGGCTACGTGCACTCGGGCTGCTGGGAGTTGAACTTCCTGCCGCATTTCGCCGCCCTCGGCTACCACTGCCATGCCGTCGACCTCTCCGGCCACGGCGCCAGCGAAGGCATCGAGCAGCTGCACAGCTACGACATCGACCATTACGCCGCCGACGTCGGCGAACTGGTGGCGACGCTGCCGTCACCGCCGGTGCTGATCGGCCACTCGATGGGCTCCACCGTGGTCCAGCGCTACCTCGAGAAGGGCCGTGCCGCGGGGGTGGTGCTGATGGCCCCGGTGCCGACCACCGGGCTTGCCGGTTGCGGCCTGCAGGTAACGCAGCGCCAGCCGCACTTCCTTGTCGAGGCGACGCGCGCCGTGAGCGGTCGCTACACCGAGCGCACCGCGCGCGTGATGCGCGAAGTGTATTTCTCGCCCGACGTGACGCCCGAACAATTCGCCGCCTTCAAGCCGCTGGTGCAGGACGAATCGACCACGGCGATCGCCGAGATGATGGCCCTGGCCTGGCGCATCCCGCCGCGCCGGCCGCGCATTCCCGCCCTGGTGATCGGCGGCGAGCTCGACGCGCTGTTTCCCGCCAACCTGCTCCACTTCACGGCGACGAGCTGGAACGCCGAAACCTGCATCATCCCGCGCGGCGGCCACATGCTGATGATGGAGCCGCAGTGGGAGGATTGCGCCGGCCGCATCGAAGGCTGGCTCGAACGCCGGCTGCGCAAGGTCGCAGTGGCCTGAGGCAGGAGTAACTCCGTGTTCGGCAGGGCGACGTTCCGCTTCCTCGGCGAGCTCGCGGCCAACAACAACCGCGAATGGTTCGAGGCCAACCGCGCGCGCTACGAAAGCCTGGTACGCGAGCCGGCGCTCGAGTTCATCGATGCGATGGCACCCGAACTGGCGAAGTTCGCCCCGCACTTCCGCGCCGAAGCGCGCAAGGCCGGCGGCTCGCTGATGCGCGTATTCCGCGACACCCGCTTTGCGCGCGACAAGACGCCGTACAAGACCAACATCGGCATCCAGTTCCGGCACGAACTCGGCAAGGACGTCCATGCGCCCGGTTTCTACATGCACATCGCCACCGACGAATGCTTCCTCGGTGCCGGCTGCTGGCACCCGGAGCCGGACGCGCTGGCGGCGATTCGCGACGGAATAGCACGCGACCCGGAGCGCTGGTTTGCCGCGCGCGATGACCGCAAGTTCGGCGCCGCCTGGGAGCTTGCCGGCGACAGCCTGAGCCGCCCGCCGCGCGGCTTCGCCGCCGACCACCCGGCCATCGCCGACCTCAAGCGCAAGGACTTCATCGGCCTCGCCCCGCTCGACGCGAGCGAGGTCGTCGCGCCGGACCTGGTCAGGACCGTCGCGCGCCGCTTTGCCGCCGCGGGGCCCCTCATGCGCTTCCTCTGCACGGCGCAGGGCATCCAGTACTGACACGCCGGCGGGCACGCCGCCGGACATACCCGCGCGTTATACTTTGGACATAGGGCATCGCGCCCTCCTTGGAGCGGGGTTGGCGTGAGTCTGCATTCCCTCGGAAACAGGATCGCGCGCCTGCGGGACGAAGCCCCGCTGGTGCTGAACATCACCAACTACGTGGTGATGAACAGCACCGCCAATGCCCTGCTGGCGCTTGGCGCCTCGCCCATCATGGCGCATGCGGTGGACGAGATGGACGAGCTGACGGCCCTCTCGCGCGCCCTCGTCATCAACATCGGCACGCTGAGCCCGCCCTGGATCGAGGCCATGTTCCGCGCCGGCCGCGCCGCGCGGCGCCAGGGCGTGCCGGTGGTGATCGACCCCGTCGGCTGCGGCGCCTCGACATTGCGCACCACCACCGCGCGCGACCTCGTCGCCGAAATCGCGCCTGCGGTGATCCGCGGCAACGCGTCGGAGATCAGGGCGCTGCTCGGCGCCACCGGCGGCACCAAGGGAGTCGACAGCGTGCTGGCGCCCGACCAGGTCGTCGCCGATGCCGAAGCCCTGGCCCACTCGGCCGGCTGCGTGGTTTCGGTCAGCGGGCCGGTCGACCTCATCGTCGGTGCCGGGCGCATCGCCCGCGTCGCCAACGGCCACCCGATCATGACGCGGGTCACCGGCATGGGCTGCACATCAAGTGCGGTGACCGGCGCCTTCCTCGCCCTCGGCCTGTCCGCGTTCGACGCTGCCCGCGATGCAATGGCCGTCATGGGGGTGGCCGGCGAAGTGGCCGCCGAGCGCGCGCACGGCCCGGGCAGCTTCCCGGCCGAGTTCCTCGACGCCTTGTACCACCTGGACGCGCCCCTCCTCGATGCGCGGCTGCGGGTGACCGAGCCGGCGCCATGACCACGCCCCCGCCTTTCGACTATGCGCTGATCTTCAACGCCGCCAGCAACGGCATGGCGTTCACCGACCTCGAAAGCGGCCGCATCCTCGACGTGAACGATGCCTGGGTGCGGGCGACCGGCCTGTCGCGCACCGCCTGCATCGGGCGCACCGCGCTGGAGCTGGGCATCTGGGCCGACCCGGCCGAGCGCGAGGCCTGCGTGGCAATGGTCAAGAGTGACGGATGGGTCGCCGACTTCGAGGCCAGCCTCAACACCACGACCGGGCCCCAGGCCCACCTGATCAACGGCCGCACGGTACGTTCTGCAAACGGCAGCTACACGCTCTGGGAATTCAAGAACATCGCCGAGCGCAAGCGCGCCGAGCGAGCCCTGACCGGCTTCCTGCGCGACGTCGAGGCCTTCCTCGACCAGACCACCGACTTCGTCTATTTCAAGGACCTCGGCAGCCGCATCCGCTTCTGCAGCCAGACGCTCGCCGACATCACCGGGCACGAGCACTGGCGCGACATGATAGGCAAGCACGACCGCGAGGTGTTCCCACCGGATACAGCGAAGGTCTACGAGGACGAAGAGCGTCCGGTGTTCGAAAAGGGGCTGCCGCTGCTGAACAAGATCGACCCCTACTACGACGCCCAGGGCCGCCCCGGCTACGTCCTCACCAACAAATGGCCGCTGTTCGACGCGGAAGGCAAGGTGGCCGGGATCTTCGGCATCAGCCGCGACATCACGGAGATGCGGCGCATCGAGGGCCTGCTGCGGGAGAACGAGCTCAAGTACCGCATGCTGGTCGAGAACTCGCCGATCGCGATCCAGACCTTCGCCCCCGACGGCCGCGCCGTGCGCGTCAACAAGGCCTGGGAACACATGTGGGGCGTGCCCTTCGCGGCCCTGGCCGGCTATAACGTGCTGGAGGATGCCCAGCTCGCCGAACTCGGCGTGCTGGACCTGCTCAGGCAGGCATTTTCCGGCCGCAGCGTGGAATTCCCCATCCATGCCTATGACAAGGCGCGCGCCACCGGCGTCGATGCGCCGCAGGGCGGAAAGATGTGGATCCGCGCCTTCGCCTACCCCGTCCGCGGCAACGACGGAACGCTGCTGGAGGTGGTCGTCCTGCAGGAGGACGTGACGCGCCGCGTCGAGGCGGAAAGCGAGGCGCAGCGCCACCGCGAGCACCTCAGCGAGCTTGTCGACGAGCGGACCCGGGAGCTGGCCGCGCAGCGCGGACAGCTCGAGACCATCCTCGATTCGATCCCCGGCGTCGTCGGCTACTGGGACGCCGGTCAGCGCAACCGCTACGCCAACTCGGGCTATCAGGAGTGGCTGGGCATAGGGGCGGACCGGATAGTGGGGCAGACCATAGAGCACGTGTTCGGTGCGGAGCGCTGATCGATGGCG
>CAYTFA010000235.1:0-3959 GCA_964436755.1 uncultured Rhodocyclaceae bacterium
GCCCGGGCAACGCGAAGGATCTGCGCCGCCGGAATGCCGCACTCCTTTTCGGCGAACGCGGGCGTGCGATCCTTCAATTCCAGGTTCCACCATTTCACCAGGCCAGAGGTTTCCTTTTCGACGAATGCATCCTCGGCCACTGCCGCACCCGCGACGAACAGGTTCTTGCCGTCCTTGAAGTCGCCGACGAATTCACGGCTCCACAGACCTTCGGTCAGCAACACGTGGGCGATGGCTCCAGCCAGCGCACCATCGGTGCCGGGCAGGGGCGGCAACCATTCGTGGGCCTTTGCCGCGACATTGGACAGGCGCGGATCGACTGCAATCACCGTTCCGCGCGCGACGATCTCGTGGAAACGATAGATGGTGTTCGGCACCTGGCGGTTTGAAGCCAACGGGTCGGCACCCCACAGCACCAGGCAGTTGGTCTTTTCCAGGTCGTAGTCGCGATAGCCGAAGAAGCCCTGGGTCAGCCCCGGGCCCATCTTCTCGGCTTCAGCGCACAACGCGCTGTGCGAGAAGTAGTTGCCGGTGCCGAAGACCTTCGGCAGCGTACCGTAGAGAAGCTCGGTGGAAGTCGGCGAATAGCGGCCGCGCATGTAGAGCAACTTTTCCGGCTCGCCGGCCTGGCGCAGTTCCATCATCTTGTCGGCGACCAGCGTGATCGCCTCGTCCCACGAGATCGGGACGAACTTCGGATCGATGCCGCGGCCCTTCTGCGGATTGGTACGCTTAAGCGGTACCTTGACGCGATCGGGGTCGTAAGTCATCTGCGGAATCAAATGACCACGCGGACAGCAGTAGCCATGGTTGCACTTCGACAACTCGTTGCCGCGCACCCGGGTCACACGTCCCTCATTGACGAACAATTGCAAGGCGCACCACTGGGTGCAGCCCTGGCAGGTAGTCGCTACCCACTGCCCCTTGGCCGGCTTGCTCGGCCGCGCCTTGCGCGGCACCAGTGCCAGCTTGAAGGGCATCGGCGCCGGCTTCGCCTCCGCCGCAACCCCCACGCCGCCCCACGCCCAGGCCGCCGATGCGGCAGACGCCTTGATGAACTCACGTCGCGTCAATCTCATGATTGCCTCCACTCAGGGATAACCATTGAAAACCTCGTGCCGTTTGCCAAGCCCCGGGCATTGCGGGCAACGCCGCCCTTGCGCCACGGCGGAAAGATCGCGTTACCATTTGGTAACGTTAAGCAACGACCCGCCAGCACCGGCGTCCTACCCGCGCCGTGACCTTGCATGCCACCACGACGACTCCGTCCCTTGCCAATGCAGGCTGGGCCGGGCACATTGATAGCAGACAGGCGGATTGACGAAGGCGCGATTCGGCACATGGCGAAAGGACATTCGAAGTAGCTGGGCATCGTTCTGCGATATCCATGCCAGTACCGGTACTCCCCGAAGAATCAATTCATTAGGCGCAAGACAGTGGCACCAGTGATCAGCCGGAAAGGAAATTTCGCAAATTCGGGCTACTATGGTTACCATCGCGTAACGGCTCGACCAGAACCCGCCATGAACCAGCCAATCGCGTTACCAAACCGTAACAGACGACTGCTGCTGAGCGGCGCCTGCTTGGCGATGACGGGGCTGATCGGCTTGCCGCGCAAGTCGGCGGCCGCAGCACCGAAAATCCGCGTCGGCATGACCCCGGCCTTCCTGCACGATCAGCATGGCCTGCTCGCCGAATGGCGGGATTACATGGCGGACTCGCTGCGCCGGCCCGTCGAGTTCGTGCAGCGCGACAGCTATCGTGAAACCATGGACTTGCTGCGCCTGGAAAAGCTGGAGTTCGCCTGGGTCTGCGACTACCCCTACCTTCACCTCAAGGACACAGTACGCCTGCTCGCCGTACCGCTCTACCAGGGCAAGCCGTTCTACCGTTCGTACCTGATCGTGCGCCAGGACAGCACGGACGTCACTTCGATAGCGAATCTCGAAGGCAGCGTGTTCGCCTACGCCGATCCCTATTCGAATACCGGCTATCTCGCCCCGCGCTACGAAATTCGCCAGTTGGGGCGCGACCCTGCCAGTTTCTTCCGCAAGACCTTCTTTACCTGGTCGCATCGCAAGGTGGTCGAAGCGGTTGCCAGCGGGTTGGCGCGCGGCGGCGCGGTGGATAGCTACATCTGGGAGACTCTGGCGCACGTCGAACCTGCGCTGGCGAAGCGCACCCGCGTGGTGTCGCGCTCGCCGGACTACGGATTCCCGCCCTTCGTCGCGCATCGCTCGGTATCCCAAGGCGATTTCCAGCTCATGCAGAGCCACCTGCTCGGTACGGCAGGTACCGAGCGCGGCCGCAAGCTCCTCGCCCGCCTCTACCTCGACGGCTTCACCACCGGCAGCCCCCGTATTTACGATAGCGTCGCGCAGATGATGCGTGCATTCGGCGAGAGCTGAGCGCGCCGTGCGCTGGCTGTTCAACCTGTCGTTTCGCCACAAGATTCCCTTGTGGACCTCCTTCCTCATCAGCCTTTCCATCCTGATCGTCGGCGCCGCGCTGATGGCCAAGGCCTACGAGGACATGAAACGTGCCGTGATGATCAGCGCAGACAATCTCGGCCACACGCTGGCCAACACAGTAGCGCCCACCCTGCTGCACGACGATGTCTGGCGCGCCTTCGAGATCGTGCGCTCTCCGATCCGCTCCGAAACGGCGCGCACGCCGGTGCAGGTCGATGCCGTCGTAGTCCTCGGGCGCGACAAGCGGATCTTCGTTTCGAGCGATCCGGAAACCCTGCCAATGCTCAGTGAAGCCGCGACGCTTGGCGACGACTGGCGGCAATTGACCGCGCACCTCGACGGCTATCCGGAAAATACCTGGCCGCTGTCATTGGAACCTGAGGATTCCAGCTACCTTTACCTGGCGTTGCCGATCACCGACAAGGACGCACGACTCGGCCACCTGGTCCTGCGTTATGCCAAATCGGTCTTCCATCCCTGGTTCCTCAGCACCATACGCCAGGGCTTGTTGCTTGGCCTTCTGGTGCTGGCGATCCTGCTGCCGATCAACTGGTACTGGGGCAGCCGCATGGCCTCGCCGCTGGTCGACCTGGCGCAGCGCATGGGCACGCTGCAGAACAAGCCCGAGCCCCTGCCGCCTGAGCTCTACCCCTACAAGGACGAACTCGGTCAGTTGTTCGACGCCTACGATCGCATGGTCCTCGCGCTGCGCGAAAAGACCGCCCTGGAAAGCGAGGTCGTGCGATCCGAACGGCTGGCGGCGATCGGCCAGCTCACCGCCGGCATCGCCCACGAGATCAACAATCCGCTGGCCGGACTGATCACCGCGGTGGATACGCTGAAGCTGCGCCAGGACCTCGACCCCAAGGCCCTGCGCCATCTCGACCTGATCGATCGCGGACTGATGCAAATCCGCGACACGGTCGCTGCGCTGCTGGTGCAGACCCGCGTCCAGGCCCGTCCGCTCTCGCAACACGACCTCGACGACGTGAGGACGCTGATACAGCCCCAGGTCGCCAAGCGTCGCATCGTGCTCGAATGGTCGGCCGCGATGCCTGCGGAATTGCCGGCGCCGGCCAGCCTCGTGCGACAAATCCTCATCAACCTGTTGCTCAACGCCGTGCAGGCGGCCACCGAAGGCGGTCGCGTCAGCCTCTGGCTGGGACAAAAGGCGGATTCGGACAGCTGCCTGTCGATCGTGGTGCGCAACGATGGCCAATTGCTCGGCGAGGACCAACTCGCCCACCTGTTCGAACCCTTCGCCTCGACGCGTCCGGGGGGGCACGGCCTCGGGCTCTGGGTCACCTACCAGATCGTGACCCAGCTCAACGGCCGCATCACCGCGCGCAACATCGACGGCCAGGTCGAATTCGTGGTCCACCTTCCCCTCGGAGACACCCCATGCAGCACCGCATCGGCCTGATCGAAGACGATCCCATCATTGGCGAAGCGCTTTCCGAACGACTCGAGTTCGAGGGCTTCGCCTGC
>CAYTFA010000236.1:0-3940 GCA_964436755.1 uncultured Rhodocyclaceae bacterium
CGAACGCATCCTTGGCCGGCCGGCGGCCGATATGCTGGGCAGGCCAGCGCTCGCCCACACCGGCGAACCGCGGCACGAAGACGGCTCGCCCATTCCCTACGACGAGCTGCCGATGGTGAAGGCAATCCGCAGCGGGCAGCCGCAGCGCGACGTCGTCATGGACATCGGCCGTGCCGACGGACACCGCGTCTGGGTCCGGCTCAACGTGGAACCAACCTTCGCCGCAGCGGACGGACGACCCGCCGCCGAAGTCGTTTCCTTCGCAGACATCACCCTGCAGAAGACCGCCGAGGCGGAGTTGGATCGATACCGTGATCACCTCGAGGAACTCGTCAACGAACGCACGGCGGCACTCGAGTCGGCAAACCAGCGCCTGTCCGCCAACGACCGCCGGCTGTCGGCGATGCTGGACATCAGCCAGCAGGCAGCCCAGCTCGATGAGCGGGAACTCCTGGCCAAGGCACTCGAGGTCGCCGTCGCGCTCACCGGCAGCCAGATCGGTTACCTGCATCTCGTCAATCCCGACCAGGAGACCGTCGCCTTCCACCTCTGGTCGGAAGGCGCACTGCGCTATTGCACGGCCCTGTCGGACCCGCATTACGCCATCTCGCAAGCCGGCTTGTGGGCCGACGCCGTGCGCCAGCGCCGGCCGATGGTGCACAACGACTACCAGGCCATGGCGGCGCGCAAGGGGTATCCGGAGGGCCACGCGCACCTGGTGCGCCATCTCGCGGTGCCGATCATGGATGGCGGCCGGGTGGCCATGCTGCTCGGCGTCGGCAACAAGGCCGGGGACTACACGCAGTGGGACATCGCCGAACTGCAACTGATCGGCAATGACATCTCCACCATCGCCCTGCGCCGGCGCGCCGAGGTCGACCTTGCCGAGGCCAAGGCCGCCGCCGAGGCAGCCAGCATCGCCAAGAGCGCCTTCCTAGCCAACATGAGCCACGAGATCCGCACGCCGATGAACGCCATCATCGGCATGGCCAACCTGCTGCGCCGCAGCGGCGTGACGGCAGTGCAGGCCGAGCAGCTCGACAAGATCGACACCGCCGCCGACCACCTGCTGGGCATCATCAACGACATCCTCGATATCTCCAAGATCGAGGCCGGCAAGTTCATGCTCGACGAAGGGCCGCTCGACATCGAGGCCGTGCTCGCCAACGTCACGGCCATCCTTTCCGAGCGCGCCCAAGTCAAGGGCATCGGCATGCGCGTCGAACTCGATCCGGTGCCGGCGCACCTGGTCGGCGATGCGACGCGCCTGCAGCAGGCCCTGCTCAACTACGCCAACAACGCGATCAAGTTCACCGAGCACGGCGCCGTCGCGCTGCGGGTGCGCCTCATCGAGGAGACCGCCGAGGAAGTCGTGGTCCGCTTCGAAGTCGCCGACACGGGTGTCGGGGTTCCGGCCGACGCGGTTGACCGGCTCTTCAACGCCTTCGAGCAGGCCGACAGCTCGACCACCCGCAAGTACGGCGGCACCGGCCTGGGCCTGGCCATCACGCGCCGCCTTGCCGAAATGATGGGCGGCGCTGCCGGCGCCGAAAGCCAGTTCGGCAAGGGCAGCACCTTCTGGTTCACGGCCAGGCTGCGCAGGGGCGCCGCGGTGCCGTCATCGGCATCGGCGGAGTCTGCGAAGAACGCCGAGGAGCAGCTTCGCGCGCGGTTTGCCGGACGGCGGGTGCTCGTGGTCGACGACGAGCCGATCAATTGCGAAGTGGCGCGGATGCTGCTGGAGGATGTCGGCCTCGTCATCGACACCGCCGAGGATGGCAGGCAGGCCGTGGCGATGGCCGGCCTCACGCCCTACGCCGCCATCCTCATGGACATGCAGATGCCCAACCTCGACGGGCTCGGCGCGACACGCCAGATCCGCAAGGCGTCCGCCTCGCCCGAAGTGCCCATCATCGCCATGACCGCCAACGCCTTCGCCGAGGACAAGGCGCGCTGCATCGAGGCCGGCATGGACGATTTCCTCGCCAAGCCCTTCGAACCGGAAGTGCTCTTCGCCACGCTGCTGCAGTGGCTGAGCAGCGCGAACTAGGCGGGGCGGCCGCCGCCGACGAAGCGCACGCGCAGCGAATCCAGCTCGATCCAGACCAGCGTGGGGAAAGGCAGGATCAGGCCGTCCCCGAAGCGGGGCACGACCTGGCGCCGCGTGTAGAAGCGGATGCCGTCGACCTCCTCCGCGGCCCGGCAGAAGTTCGCCGCAGTGGCCAGGCGGCCGATCACGTCGGCGGTGTAATCGTGCCTCAGCAGGTGCAGCGATGCATCGATGTGGAAGCGCTGGACGCGGCAGTGGGTGGGTACCGACTCGTCGAACCAGGCTTCCAGCAGCCGCGTGCCGGGCGCCCCATCGACCGGCTTCTCGATCGCCGTGACGCCGGAAGACTCGAGCAGGAATGGAAAGCTCAGATAGTTCCACAGCGCGTAGCCGGCGAAGTACAGCATGTCGAGTCTGTCCCAGCGCAACTGGCGGCCGACGCGGGCGAAGCAGGCGCGCGGTGACTCGCGCTGCGCGATCGTCTCGCCGCGGGCGTCCACCAGGCGCACTACGTCCGGCGTCCATACGCCGCGCCACTCGGGCTGTGCATACCCGTACAGCACGACTTCCCGGGCGTGGGGACGGACCACGGCGTGCAGCCAGCGCAGGGCCAGGGGCTGCCCCTTCAGTGCAAACGCCAGGCCGCCCGAGGACAGCGACGCCTCGATGGAATCGACCAGGTGCCAGCGGGCGCGTCCTCCGTGCGCGGCAATCAGGGCATCGACCAGCTCGGTGGCGATCATGGCAGGCGGGCTCCATCGGGGTTGCGGCGGGCCGGCTTTGTCAGCAGAATGCCGCCCTTGTTCCCTACTACGTTCGAGAGCCCGAAACCGGATGGAACAGACCCTAGGTGAGCAGTTCGAAGCTGCCCGCCCCGAGCTGGCGAGCTACCTCGGCCGCCTCGTGGTTCGCCCCCAGATCGCCGACGAACTGGTGCAGACGACCTTCCTGCACTGCCTCGAGGCGGCGGACCGCCTGCCCGCATCGACGGATGGCCGGCGTGCCTGGCTGTTCAAGGTGGCCACGCACCTCGCCTTCGACGAACTGCGTCGGCACTCGAACTGGCGCGAAACCATGCTGCTCGACCTGCGGGTCGCCACCGAGGCCAGCCAGGCCATGGTCGATCGCTCACTGGCGATGGTCGGCTCGCCGGAAACCAAGGCGATTGCGCGCGAGCACGTGGTCGCCTGCCTTGCCTGCACCCTGCGCAACCTGCCGGAGCGCAAGGCGGCCGCACTGCTGCTCAAGGAAGTCCACGGTTTCACGGTGGATGAAGTCGCCGACCTGCTCGACGCCACTCCTGCGCAGGCGAAGAACTGGCTGCAGGAAGCGCGCGCCCACATGGTCGAGCGCTACGGCGCCACCTGCGCACTGCTGGCGAAGACCGGCGTCTGTCACCAGTGCGTCGAACTCGACGGCTTCTTCGGCGCCGACCAGGGCAATCCGCTGGCGCACGACGCGGGGATCGACGCGCGACTGCGGCTCGCTGCCCGGCTCCGCGAGACGCCGCCGGGCCCCTGGCACCGGATGATCTTCGGCCTCATCGACGAAATGGCGTGATGCCGCCGCGGCGGCCAGCGACGTTCAGCCGCGGGCGCCAGCGCCGCGTCGACGATGCAGCATCAGCGCCGCGATGGCGAGTCCGATCGCCAGCACCACGGGAATCGCGTAGAGGTTCAGCGTGTGCCAGCCGCCGCCCAGCACCAGGGCCCCGGCCGATACCGAGGACAGGGCCTGCACGCCGAACACCGCGAAGTCGTTGCTGCCCTGCACCTTGGCCCGTTCGGCCGGTGCGTAGGTCTCGGTCAACAGCGAAGTGCCGCCGATGTAGAGGAAGTTCCAGCCGACGCCGAGCAGGAACAGCGCCCACCAGAAATGCATCAGCGTGAC
>CAYTFA010000237.1:0-3921 GCA_964436755.1 uncultured Rhodocyclaceae bacterium
CGTCCTCACCGCAACCGGGTCGGCTGCACCTGCTGCTCAAGGGTACCAATTTTCAGATCAAGGTATGGGAGGCGCTGCTGGCGATTCCCTCCGGATCGCTGGTGTCCTATCACCAGCTTGCATCAGCGCTCGGCATGCCGAGCGCATCACGCGCGGTGGGCAGTGCCGTGGCGGCCAACACGATCGGCTACCTGATTCCGTGCCATCGCGTGATCCGCGAGAGCGGCGACAGCGCGAGCTACCGCTGGGGCATCGAGCGCAAGCTGGCGCTGCGTGCCTGGGAGGCCGGCCGTACGCAAGCACCAGCCTGAAGCGTCGGTGCTGGTAGCACGCGCAACGACAGCATACGGTCACATGCCTTCGTTGGCGGGTAAGCGCAAATTCGGTATTCTTCGACGATGAGCGCGCATGTCACACAGCTAACAACCCTGTCGCCGGAACATATTGAGGAATTGGTTGATATGTACCAAGGTGAATGGTGGACAAAGGGGCGAAACAGACGCGACGTTGCCGCCATGCTGAAGGGCAGTAACCACATTTTTGCGTACGCCGATAGCGAGGGGCGACTCTGTGCATTTGCACGAGTCATTACTGATGGGATCTACAAAGCATTTCTGTTTGACGTTATCGTGCGCCGCGATTTTCGTGGTGCCAAACTCGGCGCCAGAATAATGCGTGATGTTGTTAACCACCCGATCCTATCGACGGTACGGCATATTGAGTTGTATTGCCTCCCTGAATTGCAGGGCTTCTATAAGCAGTTCGGATTTAGCACTGAAATCTCTGGGGTCGGATTGATGCGTCTGACTCATACGTGTTGAGTAGCGAGTCATCACGACGGCAAACGACCGCTTCCGGTCATATCCGGATGTGGTCAACGTGCGGAACCAGGATACGGGCGGCCCGCCCATCAGACTTGAGACCCTTGTGCCTTACCCAGACCGGTAATCAGCCCAGGCCGGATCAGCCCTTGTTCGTCAGGTAGTTCATCGGCCCCCCCGTATAGGGTGCGAAGCCGGTACCGAAGATCACGCCGGCATCAGCGAGTTCGGCATCTGCCACGATGCCATCGCGCACCAGGCGCTGCGTGGCGTCGAGCAGCGGCTTCAGCATGCGCTCGGCGAGTTGTTGGTTTGCGCCACCACCGCCGGATTTCTGCGCCCTGCCATTCACCCAGGTGTAGAAGCCCTGCCCGGTTTTCTTGCCCAGCTTGCCGGCCTCGAACAGCGCGACCAGCTTTTGCGGCGGCGAGGCGTCGCCGACCAGTTGCTTGCCCGCATGCACGGCGACGTCGAGGCCGACGGTGTCGGCCAGCTCGATCGGGCCCATGGGCATGCCGAAGGCGACCAGCGCGGCGTCGATGGCTTCAGGCGCGACGCCTTCGTCTACGCACTTCATGGCTTCGTTCATGTAGGGGCCGAGCACGGCATTGACCAGGAAGCCCGGCGCATCCTTCACCGGTAGCGGCAGCTTGTCGATCCTGCGCACGAAGGTGGCGGCCTTCTGCGCGACGTCAGGCGCCGTGCGCCCGCCGGCCACCACCTCGACCAGCGGCATCATCGCGACCGGGTTGAAGAAGTGGATGCCGACCAGGCGCGACGGATCCCTGAACGTGGCGGCGATGTCGGCGAGCTTGAGCGAGGAGGTGTTGGTGGCGATCAGCGCCTCGGGCTTGGCCCGCGCCTCGATGTCGGCAAAGAGCTTCTGCTTGGCGGCCAGGTCCTCGAAGATGGCCTCGATGATCACGTCGGCCTGACGTACGCCGTCGCCCTTGGGATCGGCGATCAGCCGGTCCAGTGCGAAGCGCGCTTTCTTCTTGTCGCGCAGCTTCTTCTCGAAGAATTTCGCGGCGCGGCCGACGGCGGGCGCAATGCGCTCCACCGACTGGTCCTGCAGCGTCACGGTCATGCCGCGCAGCACGCACCAGGCGGCGATGTCGCCACCCATGACGCCGGCGCCCACCACGTGCACGCGCTGCGGATTGAAGTCTTTCGCGTCCTTGCCGAAGCCCTTGAGCCGGTCCTGCAGGAAGAAGACGCGGATCAGGTTGCGCGTGGTCGGATGTTTCACCAGCGCGTCGAGCGAGGTCGGCTTGTCGGCCGGCACGGCCAGCGTGTTGCCGCCGTAGTTCTGCCACTGGTCGATGATGGCGTAGGGGGCAGGGTAATGTTCGGGCCGGGCGCGCCGGGCCACCTGCTTCTTTGCGCTGTTCGCCACGACGGACTTGAGCGGTCCGTTGAGCAGGCGCTGCAGCAAGGGCGGCCGGCGCGGCGGGCGGCCCGAGAGCACCAGCAGGCGCGCGGCGTTTTCCATGACGCGCGGCGGCACGCATTCGTCGGCGAGGCCCATCTTCTTCGCCCGTTTCGCGTCGATGTTCTTGCCCGTCAGCATCATGTCCATCGCCGCCGCGGGGCCGACCAGCTGCGGCAGGCGCAGCATGCCGCCCCAGCCGGGGACGATGCCCAGCATCACTTCGGGCAGCGCGAACTTGGTTCCCGGTTCGTCGACGGCAATGCGGTAGCGGCATGCCAGTGCCAGCTCGGTGCCGCCACCCATGCAGTGGCCGCGCACCAGGGCCAGCGTCGGATAGCGCACGGCTGCAAGCCGGTTGTAGGCATCCCAGCCGCGCTGGATGATGACGCGCGCCTTCTCCGGCGTGTCGGCCGAGGTGAATTCCTCGATGTTGGCACCGGCGATGAAGCCGGCCTCCTTGGCCGACTTGAAGACGAGGCCCTGCGGCGGATTTTTCTCGCACGCGTCGAGGATCGCGTTGAGCTCGCCCATCACCTCGGCGCCCAGCGTGTTGGTCGAGGAATTCGCGGTATCGAGGATGGCCCAGGCCACGCCGTCGGCATCGCGCTGCAGGGTCCAGTTGCGGTAGTCGCTCATGACGTTTCCTTGTTTGAATGCGGGTGTGAGTAGCGGCCGACGATGGCGGGCCGTTCGTCGCCGTCGACGTGCAACGCAAAGCGGCCACCGGCGGGCTCGAGTTCGGCGCGCAGGGCCACCTGGGCGCCATAGAACACCGGGCCCTTGATCCAGGTGTCGAGCTGCAGCGGGGCGTGGCCCAGGGCACCGAGGTGGCCCAGGCATTGCCCGATGGCGCGCTGGGGGTGGGCAAAGGCGCGCGCAAAGCCCTGCCGCCGCGCGTAGGCATTGTTCAGGTGCAGCGGGTTGAAGTCGCCGGAAAGCCAGCCATAGCGCAGGCGGCCATGCTCCGGCATGCGCCACTCGGTCGTCGCCGGGCCCGGCAGCACCGGGCTGGCCGGGGGTTCGGCTTCGGCGGTGCCGAAGCGGCCACGCGCGTAGAAGGTATTGGTGCCTTCGAACACGGTGCGGCCTGCGCTGCGTGCCGTCACCTGCAGGTCCATTTCGACGCCCTTCTCCAGGACCCGCCGTGCACCGGTGCGCACCGTGAAGTCGAGCGCGGCCTCTGGCACAATCGCCTCGTGCAGCGTCAGCCGGTTGCGCACCTGAAGCACGCGCCAGATCGGCAGCGGGAAGGCCGGGTGGCTCAGCATCGCCATCAGCAGGGGAAAGCTCGCGGTGTGCGGATACAGGATGGACAGTTCGGAGTCGGCAGGCATGCCGGACAGGGCGAGGAAGTCCGCCCGCTCGGAGGCCGTGGAGCGCTGGCCTGGCCATTCGGCAAGCATCTCCTGCAGCGGGCCGAGCGCTGCTCCGGCCGGCTTGGGCCGCCACATCTGCGCCATGAAGCCGGCGAACCCCGGCTTGGCGCGATAGTCGAGCCTGACGGACACGGCCGGGACGGGGCTAGGGGGCTTCGACGAGAACGGCGCCGCCCTGCCCGCCGCCGATGCAAATGCTGGCCATGCCGCGCTGCTTGTGCTCACGACGCAGCACGTGCAGCAGGTGCAGCACGATGCGCGCGCCGGAGGCGCCGACCGGATGGCCGAGCGC
>CAYTFA010000238.1:0-3895 GCA_964436755.1 uncultured Rhodocyclaceae bacterium
CTACCGCTACGCGTCGTGGACGGCGGCCGACCGTCGTGACGAAGACGCCCGAGGTAGCCAGGGCCCCGCTCGGCGAGCGTTGGCGCGAGCTGCTCAAGGCAGTGATCCCGCCGCTGTTCGGCATCGGCCTGCTGGTGGGCATCTGGGCACTGGTGGCCATCAAGTCGGGCAGCATTCCCGGGCCGGACAAGACCTGGGCCGCGGCGATGAAGCTCTTCGCCGATCCCTTCTACCGCAACGGCCCCAACGACCAAGGCATCGGCTGGAACGTGCTCTCCTCGCTGCACCGCGTCGCCGTCGGCTTCGGCTTCGCGGCGGCGATCGGCATTCCGCTCGGCTTCCTGCTCGGCCGCTTCACCTTCATGAACCGCATGGTCGATCCCATCATCAGCCTGCTGCGCCCGGTGTCGCCCCTGGCCTGGTTGCCGATCGGCCTGCTGGTGTTCAAGAAGGCCGATCCGGCCGCCACCTGGACCATCTTCGTCTGCTCCATCTGGCCGATGATCCTCAACACCGCCGAGGGCGTGCGCCGCGTGCCGCAGGACTACCTGAACGTCGCCCGCGTGCTGGGCCTGCCCGAGACCAAGGTCATCACGCGCATCCTGTTTCCCGCCGTGCTGCCCTACATGCTGACGGGCATCCGCCTGTCCATCGGCACCGCCTGGCTGGTGATCGTCGCCGCGGAGATGCTCACCGGCGGCGTCGGCATCGGCTTCTGGGTGTGGGACGAATGGAACAACCTCAAGGTCGAGCACATCGTCATCGCCATCTTCGTGATCGGCGTCGTCGGGCTCGCCCTGGAAGCCGTGCTGCTCACGCTGGCGCGGCGCTTCAGCTACGAATCGCGTTAGGGCGGAGGACGACATGGAAAGACCCCTGGTCAAGATCGAGAAGGTCGGCCAGACCTTCAGCACCAAGAGCGGCCGCTTCACCGCGCTGCGCGACATCGACCTCGCCATCCGCCAGGGCGAGGTGGTGGCCCTGATCGGCCACTCCGGCTGCGGCAAGAGCACGCTGCTCAACCTGATCGCCGGCCTCACGCAGCCGAGCACCGGCGTGCTGCTCTGCGAAGGACGCGAAATCGCCGGGCCGGGGCCGGAGCGGGCGGTCGTCTTCCAGAACCACAGCCTGCTGCCCTGGATGACCTGCTTCGAGAACGTGATGCTCGGCGTCGAGCAGGTGTTCGGCCGCAAGGAAGGGCGCGTCAAGCTCAAGGCCCGCGTCGACGCGGCGCTGGCCATGGTGCACATGGAACATGCGGCCGGCAAGTATCCGCACGAAGTGTCGGGAGGCATGAAGCAGCGCGTCGGCATCGCCCGCGCCTTCGCCATGGAACCGACGATCCTGCTCATGGACGAACCCTTCGGTGCGCTCGATGCGCTCACGCGGGCCAGCCTGCAGGACGAGCTCAATGCGGTGATGGCCAAGACCGGCGCCACGGTGGTGATGGTGACCCACGACGTCGACGAGGCGGTGCTGCTCTCCGACCGCATCGTGATGATGACCAACGGGCCGGCGGCGACCATCGGCGAGATCCTCTCCGTCGGGCTCGAACGTCCGCGCGACCGGCTGGCGCTGGCGCACGACGCCCGTTTCGCCGAGTACCGGGCCACGGTGCTCGAATTCCTCTATCGCAAGCAACTCAGGAAGGCGGCCTAGATGAACGCACGATTCCAACCCCCGTCCGCGCCGGCGCGCCGCGAAGGCGGCCGGCCGAAGCTGGTCGTGGTCGGCAACGGCATGGCCGGCATGCGCACCGTGGAGGAGCTGCTCAAGCTGGCGCCCGACCTCTACGACATCACGGTGTTCGGCGCCGAGCCCCACCCCAACTACAACCGCATCCTGCTCTCGCCGGTGCTGGCGGGCGAAATGACGGTGGCGGACATCGTCCTCAACCCGTTGCAGTGGTACGCCGACAACAACATCGGCCTGCACACCGGCAAGCCGGTGGTGCGGATCGACCGCACGGCACGCAAGGTGGTCGCCGAGGACGGTACCGAAGAGGAGTACGACCGCCTGCTGCTGGCGACGGGCTCGGTTCCCTTCGTGCCGCCGATCCCGGGGCGCGACCTGCCCGGCGTCGTCGGCTACCGCGACATCAAGGACACCGATGCCATGATCGAGGCGGCCGGCCGCTACCGGCACGCCGTGGTGGTGGGCGGCGGCCTGCTCGGCCTGGAGGCCGCCAACGGCCTGCGCCAGCGCGGCATGGACGTCACCGTGGTGCACCTGATGCCCTGGCTCATGGAGCGCCAGCTCGACCAGGCGGCGGCCGACATGCTGCAGGCCTCGCTCGAGGCGCGCGGCCTCAAGTTCCTCATGGAGAAGCAGACCGAGGCCTTCATCCGCGGCACGGGCGAGGCCGGTGCCGGCCGGGTGGCCGCCGTCCGCTTCAAGGACGGCCTCGAGATCCCCGCCGACCTGGTGGTGGTCGCCGCCGGCATCCGGCCCAACACCGCGCTCGCCGAGTCGGCGAGGCTGCACTGCAACCGCGGCATCGTCGTCAATGACACGATGCAGACCTACGACCCGCGCATCTACGCCGTCGGCGAGTGCGTCGCCCATCGCGGCATCGCCTACGGCCTCGTCGCGCCGCTGTTCGAGCAGGCCAAGGTCTGCGCCAACCACCTCGCCAACTTCGGCATCGCGCGCTACACCGGCTCGGTGACCTCGACCAAGCTGAAGGTGACGGGCATCGACCTCTTCTCGGCCGGCAATTACCTCGGCGGCGAGGGCATGGACGAGATCGTGCTGCACGATCCGGCCGGCGGCGTGTACAAGAAGCTCGTGCTGAAGAACGACGTGCTCGTCGGCGCCGTGCTCTACGGCGACACCGCCGACGGCGCATGGTACTTCCAGCTGGTCAAGGAAGGCCGCGCCGTCGGCGAGATCCGCGACCACCTGATGTTCGGCGCGTCGGGCAACACGAGCCATGTCGGCGATGCCGGCCACGCCGGGCAGAACAAGGCCGCGGCGATGCCGGACGACGCCGAGGTGTGCGGCTGCAACGGCGTCTGCAAGGGCGACATCGTCAAGGCCATCAAGACCCACGGCCTGTTCACGCTCGACGACGTGCGCAAGCACACCAAGGCCTCCAGCTCCTGCGGCTCCTGCACCGGGCTGGTGGAGCAGATCCTCGCGTCCACCGTGGGCGGCGCCTACCAGCCGGCCGAATCGAAGGACAAGCCGGTCTGCGCCTGCACCGAGCACTCCCACGCCGCCTTGCGCCAGACCATCCGCGAACGGCACCTGCTTTCCATACCGGAAGTCATGCGCTTCATGGAGTGGAAGACGCCGAACGGCTGCGCCACCTGCCGGCCTGCGCTGAACTACTACCTGATCTCGACCTGGCCGCACGAGGCGCAGGACGATCCGCAGAGCCGCTTCGTCAATGAACGTGCCCACGCCAACATCCAGAAGGACGGCACCTTCAGCGTCGTGCCGCGCATGTGGGGCGGGCTGACGACGCCGGCCGAGCTGCGCGCCATCGCCGAAGTGGCGGAGAAGTACGCGGTGCCGACGGTGAAGATGACCGGCGGCGCGCGCATCGACCTGCTCGGCATCCGCAGGCAGGACCTGCCCGCCGTCTGGGAGGACCTCGGCCGCGCCGGCCTCGTCTCCGGGCACGCCTACGGCAAGAGCATCCGCACGGTGAAAACCTGCGTCGGCGCCGAGCACTGCCGCTTCGGCACCCAGCTCTCGATGGGCATGGGCGTCAAGCTCGAGAAGATGCTGTTCGGCATGTGGGCGCCGCACAAGGTCAAGCTCGCGGTCTCGGGCTGCCCGCGCAACTGCGCCGAGGCCGGCATCAAGGACGTCGGCGTCATCGGCGTCGATTCCGGCTGGGAGATCTACGTCGCCGGCAACGGCGGCATCAAGACCGAGGTGGCGCAGT
>CAYTFA010000239.1:0-3884 GCA_964436755.1 uncultured Rhodocyclaceae bacterium
TCGGCCCCACCGGCGTCGGCAAGACCGAGCTGTGCAAGGCGCTGGCCGAGTTCCTCTTCGACGCCGAGGACCACCTGATCCGCATCGACATGAGCGAGTTCATGGAGAAGCATTCCGTCGCCCGCCTGATCGGCGCGCCGCCCGGCTATGTCGGCTACGAGGAGGGCGGCTACCTCACCGAGCAGGTGCGCCGCAAGCCCTACAGCGTGATCCTCTTCGATGAGGTCGAGAAGGCTCACCCGGACGTCTTCAACGTGCTGCTGCAGGTGCTCGACGACGGCCGCATGACCGACGGCCAGGGCCGCACCGTGGACTTCAAGAACACCGTGATCGTGATGACCTCCAACCTCGGCAGCCAGATGATCCAGCAGATGGCCGGATCCGACTATCAGGTGGTGAAGATGGCGGTGATGGGCGAGGTCAAGACCCACTTCCGTCCCGAGTTCGTGAACCGCATCGACGAGATCGTGGTGTTCCATGCGCTCGACGAAAAGAACATCGCCGGCATTGCGAAGATCCAGCTCAAGTACCTCGAGAAGCGCCTGGCGCGCCTGGAGATGGGGCTCGAGGTCAGCGATGCCGCTCTGGCGAGCATCGCCGAGGCGGGCTTCGATCCGGTGTTCGGCGCGCGGCCGCTCAAGCGGGCGATTCAGGAGCGCATCGAGAACCCGCTCTCGAAGCTGATCCTCGAGGGCAAGTTCGGGCCCAAGGATCGCATCAAGGTGGGTGCCGCCAAGGGCTCGCTGAGCTTTACGAAGTAGCCGGCGTCGCGGCCGTGGCGGCCTTCCAGGCGGCCACGCGCGGGTCCATGAAGCGCCGCCACAGCGGCGGTGCCAGCGCCAGCAGGATCAGCGAGGCGTAGCCGGTCGGCAGTTGCGGGGCGTCGTCGTGATGGCGCAGCACCGTGAAGCGTCGCGCGGCATGTGCGTGGTGGTCCGAGTGGCGCTGCAGGTTGAGCAGCACCAGGTTCGACAGCCGATGGCTGTCGTTCCACGAATGGCGCGGGGTTACACGCTCGTAGCCGCCGTCGGGCAGTTGGCGTCGCAGCAGCCCGTAATGTTCGACGTAGTTCACGAGTTCCAGCAGCGCAACGGCGACGAACGCCTGCAGGCAGAAGTAGGCGAAGCCCGCGGCGCCCAGCCACGCCGCCAGGCCCGCAATCCAGGCCGCCGTCAGCCCGTGCCACAGCCACATCTCGTTGCGCCAGTGCCAGCCAGGCAGTCCGCGGGCGCGCAGCCGGCGCGCCGCCAGTTCCCAGGCGCGCACCGGATTGACGAGGAAGGAGCGCAGCAGGAAGGCGTAGGCCGACTGGCCCAGGCGGGCGGTGGACGTGTCGCGCGGCGTGGCGACATCGACGTGATGGCCGAATACGTGTTCGACCTTGAAGCCGCCGTAGGCGACGAGCGAAAGCAGCAGGCCGCCGGCGTTGCGTTCGAGTGCGGCCGGCTTGTGGATGAGCTCGTGGGCGTAGGTGATGCCGATGGCGCCGCAGACGATGCCCACCGAGACGGCGAGGCCGAGCGCCGCGGCGAGATCGGTCGTTGCCAGCGCAGCAAACCGTGGCGCACCCCACAGCAGCAGGCCGGCGCATGCGGGTAGGGCGGCCAGCGGCAACGCTTTCGCAACTGCATCGCCGGCCAGGCGCGCTTCGTCGGCGGGAGCGGGATTGCGCGTGTCGATGCCGATCCAGGTGTCCAGCAACGGAAAGGCCACGAACACCCACAGTGGCGTAAGCCAGTTCCACAGCCACGGCGCGCCAGCCGCCTGGCCCGCGTAGTACCCGGCCAGCGGAGTGACGAGCAACTGGGCGAAGGCGACCCAGGCCCAGCGGGTAGCGAAAGGATGCGCCGAATCCATCGGCGCAGCTTAGCACCGCAGGCCCGGCGCGTCCTGCCTGCGGTGCCTCGCGGTGTCAGCCGCGGTGCGGGTTGCCGTGCCCCTGCGACCAGCCGTTGCGCTGGCCGTTCGCGCCCGGTGTGCCCGGTGTTCCCTGGGTGCCGCGACCGGGCGTTCCCTGGGTGCTGCCGGGAGTCGTCGTCGGGCGACCCGGGTTGCCGCCTTGCGGCGGCTGCCAGCCGACCGGCCGGACATTGCCGCCCGGCCCGGTGCGCTGGCCGCCATCGTTGCGCGCTTCACGGCGTTCCTGGCGGTGCTCCTGGCGGCGCTCGCCCCACTCGTGGCGACCCTCGTTGCGGGCAGTGCGGACGTCGCGATTGCGCTCGCGCAGGTCGTGGTTCAACTCGGCACGGTCGCGCCGGATCTCGCCCTCGTCGCGACGGATTTCCATGCGCTCGCGCCGCATCGCGCCCACGTCGCCCGCGGCCCGCGCCCGCGCATAGTCGGCGCGGTCCTTGGCCAGGGACTGGTAGTCGTCGCGCAATTCGCGCCGGTCCTGGGCGATCTCGCGGTTGTCCTGGCGCACTTCGCGCCAGCCGCCGCGATCCTCGTAGTCTGCGGCGCGCGCCGGCAGGGACAGGGCGGACAGGGCCAGCAGTGCGGCGGCAAGGCCCGAAAGCTTCATTGTGTTCCTGGTCATGTTCATCTCCTTTGGTCATTGAACCGGCGCCCCCGCGTCGGCCATGACCGCACGATAGGCGTGGGTTTTGCGCAGGTCTGTTAGCAAGTGTCAGCGGATGTTTCGCCCGGAATATCGGTTAGCATCGGCCGATGTCCAGCAATTCCCCGCTCCGCGCCGACGCCGCGGTGATCGCCCTGGTGGGTGGCGCACACGCCACGTCCCACCTCTTTCACCTTTTGTTACCACCGCTGTTTCCGCTGCTGATGCCGGAGTTCGGCTTCGGTTACACGGAAGCGGGCTTCCTGATGACGGTCTTTTTCGCGATCTCGGGCACGGGGCAGGCGCTCGCCGGCATCGTCGTGGACCGCTTCGGCGCGCGGCGCACGCTGATGGCCGGCGTCGGCCTGCTGGCGGCTTCGGGGCTCGCGCTGGCCGTGGCCCTGAACTACTGGATGCTGGTGCTTGCGGTGGCGCTGGCGGGGCTGGGCAATGCCGTCTTCCACCCGGCCGATTTCTCGCTGCTGAACCAGAAGGTGACGCCGGGCCGACTGGGCTATGCCTTCTCCGCGCACGGGCTCTCGGGCAACCTCGGCTGGGCGCTCGGTGCTGCGATCTCGGGCACGGCCCTGGCGTGGGGGGGATGGCGCTTTGCCGGCGTCGCCGCGGCCGGCGTGGCCGTGATTTCCATCCTCGGCCTGCATCTGGCGCGGCCGCTGCTCGACGATGACCGGCACTCGGTTTCCGGCGGGCACGGCGCACTGCGCGCGACCTTCGGCTTCCTCGGCCTGCCGGTGATCTGGTTGTCGTTCGCCTTCTTCCTGCTGGTGACGGCGGCGTTCGGCGGTTTGCAAAGCTTCTCCGTGCCGGTGCTGGGCGGCCTTTACGGCGTGTCGGCGGCCGCCGCCGCCGCGGCGCTCACGGGCTACCTGCTGGGTGCGGCGGCCGGCATGCTGATTGGCGGCTTCCTGGCGGCGCGGGTCAATGCGCACGATCGCGCCGTTGGCGGTTCGCTGGCTGCCGCCGCGCTGTTTGCCGCAGCGCTGGCCAGCGGGCAGCCACCGTCCTGGGGCGTGATCCCGTTGATGGTCGGCATCGGCCTCGGCGTCGGCCTGGCCGGCCCATCGCGCGACCTGCTGGTGCGCCGCGTGGCGACCGAGTCCCTGCCTGGCGGCAAGGCCTCGCCGGCCTTCGGCCGCGTATATGGCTTCGTGTATTCCGGGCTCGACGTCGGGCTCGCGCTGGGACCGCTGGCCTTCGGCATGCTGCTCGACGCCGGCGGACGCGACGGCGTGCTGCCGGGCGTGGCGCTGCTGCAGATTCTCGCCGTGCTGACGGTGCTGGCCATGGGCCGGCGCGTCGGCACGTC
>CAYTFA010000240.1:0-3879 GCA_964436755.1 uncultured Rhodocyclaceae bacterium
CGACCCAGGTGATGTTCTGCGTCGGATCCTTGATGTCGCAGGTCTTGCAATGCACACAGTTCTGCGCATTGATCTGCAGGCGCGGATTGCCGCCGTCGTCGTCGCGCAGGAATTCATAGACACCGGCTGGGCAGTAGCGTTGCTCGGGAGCGTCGTAGATCGCCAGATTGGTGGCGATGGGTACGGTCGGGTCCTTGAGCGTCAGGTGACAGGGTTGGTCCTCTTCGTGATTGGTATTGGAGAGGAACACGGACGAAAGCCGGTCGAAGGTCAGCACGCCGTCCGGCTTTTCGTAGGCGATCGGCTTGCATGCGGCGGCGGGCCGCAGCTTTTCATGGTCGGCCGTGTTGCGCATGGTCCACGGCGCCTTGCCGCCAAGCAGAACCTGGTCAATGCCGAAGCCGATCGAGCCGGTCCACAGGCCCTTGGCCATCCACGGCTTGAAGTTGCGCGCGGTGTGCAGTTCGTCGTAGAGCCAGGACGCGCGGAACAGCTCCGGATAGGCGTCGAGTTCGTCGCCGGCGCGGCCTGCGGCCAGGGCCGATGCGGCGGCTTCGGCAGCCAGCATGCCGCTCTTGATCGCCGCATGGCTGCCCTTGATGCGTGAAGCGACCAGCGTGCCGGCGTCGTCACCGACCAGCGCCCCGCCCGGGAAGCACAGCTTTGGCAGCGACTGCAGACCGCCAGCGGCCAGCGCACGCGCCCCGTAGGCAAGCCGCTTGCCACCCTTGAACACGGGCGCGATTTGCGGATGGGTCTTCAGCCGCTGCATCTCCTCGAAGGGAGAGAGGAACGGATTCTTGTAGCCGAGGCCGGTGACCAGGCCCACGGAGACGAGGTTGTCGCCATAGTGGTAGATGAATCCGCCACCATAGGTGTCGGCCGCCATCGGCCAGCCGAAGGTATGCATTACCAGCCCTTTTTCGAACTGCTCGGGATCGACTTCCCAGAGTTCCTTGATGCCTATCGCGTAGGTTTGCGGATCGGACGCGGAGCGCAGATCGAATTTCGCCTCCACCTGCTTGCCGAGGTGGCCGCGGCAGCCTTCAGCGAACAGGGTGTATTTCGCCAGGAGCTCCATGCCCGGTTGGTGGTTGGGGCCCGGATTGCCGTCCCGCCCCAGCCCCATGTCACCGGTAGCGACGCCGCGCACGGCGCCCTTGTCGTCGTAGAGGACTTCGGCGCCGGCGAAGCCGGGATAGACCTCGACGCCGAGCGCTTCCGCCTGGGCGCCGAGCCAGCGGCAGACCTGCCCGAGGCTGATGATGTAGTTGCCGTGGTTCTTGAAACAGCCGGGAAGCGCGAACACCGGCAGGTCGACGAAGCCGTGGCGGGTGAGGAAGCTGAAGCGGTCGCGCGTCACCGCGGTTTCGAGCGGTGCGCCCTGGGCCTGCCAGTCGGGAAACAGTTCGTTGATGGCACGCGGATCCATCACTGCGCCGGAGAGGATGTGGGCGCCGATCTCGGAACCCTTCTCGATCAGGCAGACGTTGATCTCCGGATCGATCTGCTTGAGGCGGATCGCGGCGGCAAGGCCGCCCGGGCCGCCGCCGACGACGACGACATCGAACTCCATGGATTCGCGCTGCATGCTGTCCCCAATCGATAGGATTGATCCGGCAATTATAATCTTGAACCTCCTTCCGACCGGTGCCGCGAAGCCCATGGAACACCACCGCAAGCTCGTCTTCAGCAACCAGATGCCCATCCGCTGGGGTGACCAGGATGCAATGGGCCACGTCAATAACACCGTGTACTTCCGCTACATGGAGCAGGCCCGCATCGAATGGCTGGAGTCGTTCGGCTTCGACACGGCGGCAACGCAAACCGAGGGGCCGGTGATCGTCAATGCGAGCTGCACCTTCCTCGTCCCGATGACCTATCCGGGGATCGTGGATTGCCGCATGTTCTGCGGGACGCCGGGGCGCAGCAGCGTGCCGACCTTCTATGAATTGCGCGTGCTGGGCGAAGAACGCCTGTATGCCGAGGGCGCCGCCAAGCTGGTGTGGATCAATCCGTCGTCGGGCAAGTCGATCCCCCTGCCCGAAGCCCTGCGCAACAGTTGCATGTGATCCGGAGTTGTCGATGAATACTGTTCAGCCGCTTTGGAAGCCCTCGCCGCGCCGCGTGGCCGGTACGCGCCTGACTGCCTTTGCCAAGGCTGCCGCGAGCCGCTGGAAACGCCCGTTGGCCGGTACCGACTATGCAGGCCTGCACGCATGGTCGATCGAACACCCGGAAGAGTTCTGGGTTTCGGTCTGGGAGTTCGGCGAAGTCATCGGCGAGATGGGGCGCACCGTCGTCGCCGATCGCGAAAAGATGCCGGGCGCCCGCTGGTTTCCCGAGGCGCGGCTGAATTTTGCCGAGAACCTCCTGTGCCGCTCCCTGCCGGGGGATGCGCTGGTTTTCTGGGGCGAAGACAAGACGCAGCGGCGTGTCAGTCATGAGGAGCTGTATCGCGCGGTTGCGCAGACGGCCGCGGCGCTGCGTGCTCTGGGGGTGGCGAAGGGGGATCGCGTCGCGGCCTACCTGCCGAACATTCCGGCGACAGTGGTGGCGATGCTTGCCGCGGCATCGATCGGCGCCATCTTTTCCTCCGCATCGCCGGACTTCGGCGTGCAGGGCGTGATCGACCGCTTCGGCCAGATCGAGCCCAAGGTGCTGTTCGCCTGCGACGGCTACTGGTACAACGGCAAGGTCGTCGATTGCCGCGGCAAGCTGACCGAGATTGCCGACCGCCTGCCTTCGCTGGAGCGCGTCGTCGTGGTGCCCTATGCAGGAGGGGCCGATACGGCAGCGGAAATCCGCAAGGGCGTCTCCCTCGAACTCTTCCTCGCGCCCTTCGTCGCCGAGCGCAAGATCCGTTTCGAGCGTCTGCCGTTCGACCATCCGCTCTACATCATGTACTCGTCCGGCACCACGGGCGTTCCCAAGTGCATCGTGCATTGCGCGGGGGGCGCTTTGCTGCAGCATCTCAAGGAGCACCAGCTGCAGGGCGACGTGAAGCCGGGCGACCGTCTTTTCTATTTCACCACCTGCGGCTGGATGATGTGGAACTGGCTGGTGACGGGCCTCGCCTCCCGCGCCACGCTGCTGCTTTACGACGGCTCGCCGTTCGTCGGGCGCGGCAGCATCCTCTTCGATTACGCCGACGCAGAAGGCATGACGCACTTCGGTACATCCGCCAAGTTCATCGATGCGATTGCCAAGATCGAGCTGGCGCCGATCCGCACGCACCGGCTGAAACACCTGCGCGCGATGTTCTCGACGGGCAGCCCGCTGGTTCCCGAGGGCTTCGACTACGTCTACTCCCGTATCAAGGGCGATCTGCAGCTCGCCTCGGTGTCCGGCGGCACGGACATCATTTCCTGCTTCGTCCTCGGCAACCCGAACGGCCCTGTCCATCGGGGCGAGATCCAGGGCGCGGGACTGGGTATGGCCGTCGACGTGTTCGACGACGACGGCAGGCCCCTGCGCGGTGCAAAGGGCGAACTCGTATGCACCCGCAGCTTCCCGGTGATGCCGGTGGGCTTCTGGAACGACGCGGGCGATGCCAAGTATCGCGCCGCGTATTTCGAGCGCTTCCCCAACGTCTGGTGCCATGGGGATTTCGCCGAGGTGACGGCGCAGGGGGGCTTCATCATCTACGGCCGTTCGGACGCCACGCTCAACCCGGGTGGAGTACGTATCGGCACGGCCGAGATCTACCGTCAGGTGGAAAAGCTGAATGAGGTCGTCGAGTCGATCGTCATCGGCCAGGACTGGCCGCCGGAATCCGCCGGCGACGTGCGCGTCGTTCTCTTCGTCAAGCTGCGCGAGGGGCTGACCCTCGACGACGAACTCGAGAAGCGCATCAAGCAGGTTATCCGCGACAACGCC
>CAYTFA010000241.1:0-3874 GCA_964436755.1 uncultured Rhodocyclaceae bacterium
GTGTTTCGCGCGGCTGCGCCGGCGGCGTGGCGCTTTGGCTGGTGCTGGCGGCGCTGTGGAGCCGCCACAAGCGCATGCCCTTGATGGCGACTTTGAAAGTCGGCGCTGGCGGCACGGCGACCGGTGCCGTGTTCATCACGCTGCTGGCGATCTTCCTGCTGCTCGGCATCGCCATCTCGCTGGGCGGCGGATACCACGTCTTCGGCACCGACAAGGTCGGCCAGGACGTGCTCTACCTGTCGCTGAAAAGCATACGCACGGGCCTGCTGATCGGCACCCTGACCACGCTGGTGATGCTGCCGCTGGCCGTGCTGCTGGGGATACTCGCCGGCTACGTCGGCGGCTGGGTGGACGACCTGATCCAGTACCTCTACACCACGCTGTCCTCGATCCCCGGCGTGCTGCTGATCGCCGCCGCCGTGCTCATGATGCAGGTGGTGATCGATACCCATCCACAGTGGTTCGCCACCTCCGCCGAGCGCGCCGACGCGCGGCTGCTGGCCTTGTGCCTGATCCTCGGCATGACCAGCTGGACCGGCGTTGCCCGGCTGCTGCGCGGCGAGACGCTGAAGCTGCGCGAACTGGAGTATGTGCAGGCGGCGCAGGCCTTCGGCGTCGGCCGCCTCGCCATCATGGGCCGCCACATCCTGCCGAATCTCATGCACATCGTGCTGATCGCGCTGGTGATGGATTTCTCCGGCCTGGTGCTGGCCGAGGCGGTGCTGTCCTACGTCGGCATCGGCGTCGATCCGAGCACGATTTCCTTCGGCACCATGATCAATACGGCGCGCATGGAACTGGCGCGCGAGCCCATGGTCTGGTGGTCGCTGCTCGCTGCCTTCGGCTTCATGTTCGCGCTGGTGCTGGCCGCCAACCTGTTCGCCGATGCCGTGCGCGACGCCTTCGACCCGCGGGTGGCCTCGTGAGCTTGTTGAAAGTACGCGACCTGGCGATCCGCATCGGTCGCGCGCGGCCGGTCGACGGCATCAGTTTCGACATCGCGCCCGGCGAGTGCTATGCCCTGCTCGGGGAATCCGGCTGCGGCAAGTCGATGACGGCGCTGGCCCTGATGCGCCTGCTGCCGCCGGGTGCACAGGCGGCATCGGGGACGGTGGAGTTCGACGGCCGCGACACCCTGGCGCTGCCCGAAGCGGCCATGCGCGAGTACCGCGGGGGCCGTCTGGGCATGATCTTCCAGGAACCGGCGACCAGCCTCAATCCGGTGCTTTCCGTCGGCCGCCAGATCGTCGAGGCGCTCGAACTGCATGCCGGGCTGCGCGGCGCGGCGGCGCGGGCGCGCGCTGTCGAACTGCTCGACCAGGTGGGCGTACCCGACCCGCAGCGGCGCCTCGACGAATTTCCCTTCCAGCTCTCCGGCGGCCTGCGCCAGCGCGCGATGATCGCCATCGCGCTGGCCGGCGCGCCGCGCCTGCTGATCGCCGACGAGCCGACGACGGCGCTCGACGTCACGATCCAGGCGCAGGTGCTGGACCTGCTCGACCACCTGCGGCGCACTCAGGGCATGGCGCTGCTACTGATCACCCACGACCTTGGGGTGGTGGCACGCATGGCCGATCGCGTCGGCGTGATGTACGCGGGACAACTCGTCGAGGAGGCGCCGCGCACCGCCTTCTTCACCCGGCCCGCTCATCCGTATTCCGCGCGCCTGTTCGCCGCACTGCCCGATACGGCGCGGCGCTGCGGGCAACTGGCGACGATACCCGGCAGCGTGCCGCCGGCCGATACCGAGTATCCGGGTTGCCGCTTCGTCGCACGCTGTGGCGAGGCGCGGGCGGCGTGCAGCGAGGCGCCGCCGGCCTGGCGCGAACTTGCCGACGGGCAGCGCGTGCGCTGTGTGCTGGAGCGGGCCTCCGCGGTCGCTGCCGCGGACGGCGATGCGGGGACGTCGGGCACGATGGCCGGAGCGGAGCCCCTGCTCGAAGTCGACGGGCTCGAAGTGCATTTCCCCATCCGGCGCGGCATCCTGCAGCGCGCCGTAGGCGCGGTGCGTGCCGTCGATGGCGTTTCGCTGCGCCTGACGCCGGGGCGGACGCTGGCCCTGGTCGGCGAATCCGGCTGCGGCAAGACCACCGTGGGCAAGGCCATCCTGCAACTGATCCGCCCGACGGCCGGCAGCGTGCGCCTCGGCGGGGCAGAACTCACGACCCGTTCGGCGCGCGCGCTGCGACCGCTGCGCGGCGGTATGCAGATGGTATTCCAGGACCCGTTCGCCTCGCTCAATCCGCGCCTGCGCGTCGGCGACATCATTGCCGAGGGGATGCGGGCGCTGGGCACCGCGAATGGCGATCCGGCGCCGGCCGTCGCCGCGTTGCTGGAGCAGGTCGGCCTCGATGCCGCGATGGCGGGACGCTATCCGCACGAATTCTCGGGCGGCCAGCGCCAGCGCATCGCCATCGCGCGCGCGCTGGCCGTGCGTCCTCGGCTGGTCGTCTGCGACGAGCCGACCTCGGCGCTCGACGTTTCGGTGCAGGCGCAGATCCTCAACCTGCTTTCCGGCCTGCAGCGCGAGCTGGGCCTGGCCTACCTGTTCATCACCCACAACATCGCCGTGGTGGACTACCTGGCGCACGAAGTGGCGGTGATGTACCTCGGCCGCATCGTCGAGCGCGGCAGTGCCGACGAGGTGCTGCGCTCGCCGCGCCATCCCTACACGCGTGCGCTGCTTGCCGCCGTGCCGCGCATCGACGGGGCGGGGCGCGAGGTGGTCAGGCTCGAAGGGGACATGCCATCGGCGGCGGCACCGCCGGCCGGATGCCATTTCCATCCGCGCTGCCCGCTGGCGGGCGAGGAATGCCGACGCGACTACCCGCCGGAACGCGGTTTCGGCACGACGCAGGTCGTGCGCTGCTTCAACGCTTCTTCGGTTTGACCGCGGGCTTGCGCGGCTTGCCTGCCGCGGCCTTGCCCTTGGCCGGGGCCTTGCCCTTCCTCGCCTTGACCGCGCGCGGCGGCTTTTCCGGCGTCTTCGGCAGGCGGGCGGCGATGGCATCCTGGCCCACCGCATCCTTGCCCGGAATGAGCAGGGCGAAGCCGGGCCCGACCTTGGTGCGGGCCGTGATGCCGTTGAGCTGCTTGAGCCGGGCGAGGCTGATGCCGGCGCGCGCGGCCACCTTCTCCAGCTTTTCGCCTCGCTGCAGGGTATGCGTCAGCCAGGCGGACAGCGGCTTGTCCTGCGCCTCGTGGTTCTGCAGGTTGGTGAGGAAGGTCTGTACTTTCTCCGCCGGCAGCACCAGCGGGCTGTTCGGTGCGGTGGGCATTACCGGCCGGCTGTAGGCCGGGTTGAGGGCGATGAACTCGTCGAGCGGAATTTCGGCAAGGCGCGCGGCCAGGGCCACGTCCATGTTGCTGCTGCGCTCGACGGTGGCGAAGTAGGGACGGTTGGGGATGGGGTCGAGCGCGAAGCCGAACAGCTGCGGCTGGGCGACGATGTTCTTGATGGCCTGCAGCTTGGGCACGTAGTACCGCGTTTCCCCGGGCATCTTCAGGCTGCGGTAGTCGGTGGGCAGCCCCTTGGCCTGGTTCCTGGCGATGGCGCGCGCCACCGCATGCTCGCCCCAGTTGTACGAGGCCAGTGCGAGATGCCAGTCGCCGTGCATTTCGTAGATGGTCTGCAGGTAGTCGAGCGCGGCGCCGGTCGAGGCGACGATGTCGCGACGCTGGTCGAGCCACCAGTTTTGCTGCAGCTTGTAGGTCTTGCCGGTGGCCGGGATGAACTGCCACATGCCCAGCGCCCGCGCCGACGAATAGGCCAGGGGATTGAAGGAGCTTTCGACGATGGGCAGCAATGCCAGCTCGGTCGGCATGCCGCGCTTTTCTAGTTCTTCGACGATGTGGTGCAGGTAGCGGCGGCTGC
>CAYTFA010000242.1:0-3859 GCA_964436755.1 uncultured Rhodocyclaceae bacterium
GATTGCCGTAGGGCTAACCCTCCTGGTGCTGGTCGCCATCGGCTTCTTCGGCAGCTTTGGTGGAGGCGGAAGTTGAAGCTGTGGTTGAAGCTCTTGCTGTCGCCGGCATTGTTCTGGGTGCCTGCAGCGGCTACCGCGCAGACTGTCGATGTAGAAGCAGCAATCGCGTTGGTGAAACGAAATGATTGCTTCAAGTGCCACGCGATTGACAAGACGAAGAAGGGCCCGGCCTATCGGCGAATAGCCGGACGGCTCGCATCGAAGCCGGATGCGGTGGAGGTTATCGTCGAGCACGTTAGCAGCGGTCCGATGATCCAGTTCGACGACGGCACGAGCGAACGCCACAAGATCGTCGACACGCGCGACCGGAATGAACTGGAAAACCTGGCGCGCTGGCTGCTTTCGCTTGCGACGGCCCCCCCGCGAGACTGAGCCGGCTCTCCTGGCGCGCCGATCGGCGCGTCGTCGCGAGAAGTCGGAAGCGCCTTAGGCAGCACTGCGGCCGTCTTGGGCCGGAAGCACGAATCGGGCATCGGGCCTCTCTCCCAACGGAGAGACCCCGTGAATCGCTGCACTAAGGAACGGCTGACGGTCCGCTGGCAGCCACGTGCGTTCGTTTCCTACGTTACTGTCGGGTGCTACCGCATCGCCGCCGCGCCAACGACTGCTTGCCTCGGCTACTGGCCAAACAGTTCGACGAACTGCTGGCGCAGCCAGCGGTTGCCCTTGTCCTCGTGAAAGCGCTCCTGCCAGCACTGGCGGATATCGAAGGCCGGGATGGGTATCGGTAGCGGCAGCAGCCGGACGTCGAGGTCGCGCGAGAGCTGGCTGCCGACGCTGTGCGGCACGATGGCGACCAGGTCCGAGGTGGCGACGATGCTGGCCAGCACCAGGAAGTTCTGCAACCTCAGCGCGACGCGGTGCTCGAGGCCGCGCTCGATCAGCGTGCGTTCGATGATGCCATGGCCCCAGCCGCCCGGCGTAACGATGGCATGGGAGGCCGCGGCGAACTGGCGCGCCGATATTCGCTCGCCGATCGAGGGATGGCCGCGCCGGACCAGGCAGACGTAGCGGTCGCGGAACAGGCGCTGCACGTAGAAGCCAGCGCCGAGCGCGGGCAGGTTGCCGATGGCGAGGTCGACTTCGCCGCTTTGCAGCGTCTCTTCGGCGGCCCCGGTGGGCATCGGCAGCGTGCGCAGGTGGATGTGGGGCGCGATCCGGTTCAGGCGGCCGAGCAGGCGCGGCAGGAAGAAGGCCTCGCCGAGGTCGGTGAGGTAGATGGAGAAGCGCCGTTCCGAGGTCGCCGGGTCGAAACCCTGCCCGGTGCCCAGTGCGGCGCGGATGCCGGCCAGTCCCTGATGCAGCGGCCCGGCAAGCTCCTCGGCGTAAGGTGTCGGCACCATGGCGTTGCCCAGGCGCACGAACAGCCGATCGCCCGTGGCCTTGCGCAGCCGGGCGACGGCGTTGCTGACGGCCGGCTGGGAGAGGCTCAGCCGGTCGGCCGCGCGGCTGATCGACCGCTCGGCGAGGACGGCTTCGAACACCGGGAGCAGGTTGAGGTCGATGTCTTCGATATTCATGATGTGAATGTACTGTATTGATGCTATTCACTACAAGTGGTTGCTGAATTGCTCTAGAGTTCGCGGAACCCTGCAAGACCGGGACAACCGGCGACAAGGAGGAGAACATGCTCGAAGGCTGCGTGCCGTGGCCCGCACCGATTGCCGCGCAGTACCGTGCGCGCGGCTGGTGGGAAGGCATCACCATCCCGGAACTCCTGGAGCGCAGTGCCGCGCGCCATCCGCAAAAGACCGCACTGGTCAGCGGCGATCTGCGGCTTTCCTACGCCGACCTCGTCGCCGGCTACCGGCGCCTGGCCTGTCGTTTCATTGCCGCCGGCGTGCGGCGGCAGGACAGGGTGGTCATGCAACTGCCGAACGGGCCGGAGTTCGTCCTGGCCTACCTGGCGCTGACGCGCATCGGTGCCATCCCGGTCACGGCGCTGCGGGCCCATCGCCACACCGAAATTCGGCACTTCCTTGCGGCGTCGGGTGCGGCGGCCTACCTGATCCCCGCCGTGCTGGGCAGCTTCGACTACCGCGAAATGGCGCGTGAGGTCTGCGCCGAGCGGCCCGGAGTGAAGGTGTTCGTGGCCGGCGAGCCGGGACCCGGACAGGCCGACCTGCGCTCGATGATCGCCGAGCCGATGGACGATGCAACCGTGGAGCGCGCGCTGGCGGCCTTGCGACCCGATCCCTCGGAGGTGGCGACCATGCTGCTCTCCGGCGGCACGACCTCGCTGTCGAAGCTGATCCCTCGTACCCACGACGACTACGTGCTCAATGCGCGGCTGTGCGGCCGCGCCGGCGGCTTCGGCGAGGACACGGTGTTCATGGCCATCCTGCCCCTGGGCCACAACTACAACCTGGCGTCGCCCGGCATGCTCGGCTGCTTCTACTACGGCGGTACCGTGGTGCTGGCGGCGTCGGGCGATGCGGCCGAGGTGTTCGGCCTGGTCGAACGGGAAAAGGTCAGCGTGATCGCTGCGGTAGTGCCGTTGATCTCCAACTGGCTCAACTCCGAGGTGCCCGATCGCTTCGACCTCCGCTCGCTGAAGGTGATCCAGAACGGCGGGGCGCGCCTGGCGCCCGAGTTGCGGGTGCGCCTGCGCCAGCGTTTTGGCTGCCTGCCGCAGGAGATCTACGGTACCGCGGAAGGCCTGATCAACATGGTTCCGCTGGATGCCCCGGAGGAACTGCTGCTGACCAGTTCCGGCGTGCCGGTATGCGAGGACGACGAGATCAAGGTGGTGGACGACGAGGGCAGGGAAGTGCCGGACGGCGAGGCGGGCGAGCTGGTGACGCGCGGCCCCTACACGATCCAGGGCTATTACAAGGCGCCGGAAAGGAATGCCGAGGCCTTTACGGCGGACGGCTTCTATCGCATGGGCGACATCGTCCGCAAACAGGGCCGCCACGTGTTCACCGAGGGGCGGCGCAAGGACCTGATCAACCGCGGCGGCGAGAAGATCAGCTGCGAGGAGGTCGAAAACCTGATCTTCGGTCACCCCAAGGTCAAGGCCGTGACGCTGGTGGCGATGCCTGATCCGGTATTCGGCGAAAAGGCCTGTGCCTTCGTGATTCCCAGGGATGGCGAGACGCTGGCCTTCGACGAGCTGGTGGCCTTCCTGCGCGCGCAGAAGATCGCCAGTTTCAAGCTGCCGGAGCGGCTGGAGCTGGTTGCGGAATTTCCGCTGAGCCCGGTGGGCAAGATACTCAAGCGCCAGTTGCGCGAAACGATCGCGGCGCGGATGGAAGCGGAAAGGGCGGGCAGCACGGCATGAAGATACGCATCATCGGCGGCGGCCCCGCCGGTCTCTACTTCGCGACGCTGATGAAGCGCCGCGATCCGGCGCACGACGTGACGGTGTTCGAGCGCGGGCCGCGCGACGCGACCTGGGGCTTCGGCGTGGTGTTTTCCGACCGCGCTCTGGAATTCCTGCGCGCCGACGACCCGGCGACCTACGCGCTGCTCATGCCGCGCATGGAAATCTGGCCCAATCTGACCATCGCCCACAACGATACGAAGATCCCGATCGCCGGCAACGGCTTCGCGGCGGCGGGGCGGCTCGATCTGCTCACTGCGCTGCAGGGACAGGCCGAGTCGCTCGGCGTCCGGCTGGAGTTCAGCCGCGAGATCGCCGCCCTCGACGATCCCGACCTCGTCGATGCGGACCTGATCGTCGCTGCCAACGGCGCCTTCTCCTGGGTACGCAGCGGGAACGAGGCGGCCTTCGGTACCCATACCGACATGCGGCCCAACCGCTTCATCTGGTACGGCACCAGCAAGGTCTTCGACA
>CAYTFA010000243.1:0-3849 GCA_964436755.1 uncultured Rhodocyclaceae bacterium
TTCCAGCAGGAGCTGGGCATCGCCGCGCTGCCGCGCCGGATCGCCCTCGAAGGACTCGAGGTAGAGCCGCAGCGTGGCACCCTCGGTGCCGGTACCCGAGAGGCGAAAGACGATACGCGAACCGTCGGCGAACACGATGCGCAGGCCCTGGCCGGTGGACACCGAGCCGTCGACCGGGTCGGTGTAGGCGAAGTCGTCGCAATACGCCACGGTGTAGCCGCCGAGCGTTCGCCCGGGCAGGCCGGGAAAGGCGCCGCGCACCTGGTCCATGATCCCCTGCGCAACGTCGCTTGGCAGGTTCTCGTAATCGTGGCGCGAATACACGTTGCGGCCGAACACCGCCCAGTGATCCTGCACCACCTGCTCCACCGACTGGCGGCGCCGCGCCAGGATGTTGAGCCAGAACAGCACGGCCCACAGACCGTCTTTTTCGCGCACATGGTCCGAGCCGGTACCGAAGCTCTCTTCGCCGCACAGCGTGACCTTGCCAGCATCCATCAGGTTGCCGAAGAACTTCCAGCCGGTCGGGGTTTCGTAACAGGGCACGCCGAGCTTCTCCGCCACGCGGTCGGCCGCGGCGCTGGTCGGCATGGAGCGCGCAACGCCGGCAATGCCGGCCGCGTAGCCGGGCGCCAGGCGCGCATTGGCAGCGATCACGGCCAGGCTGTCGGACGGCGTGACAAAGAAGCCGCGGCCGAGGATCATGTTGCGGTCGCCATCGCCGTCCGACGCGGCGCCGAAATCCGGCGCATCGAGGTCGAACATCTTCTCCACCAGCTCGTGGGCGTAGGTCAGGTTGGGATCGGGGTGGCCTTCACCGAAATCCGGCAGCGGCACGCCGTTGATCACCGTGCCGGCCGGCGCACCGAGGCGACGCTCGAGAATCTCCTTCGCGTAGGGGCCGGTCACGGCGTGCATGCCGTCGAAGCAGAGGCTGAACCCTCCGGCCAGCAACTCGCGTATCGCACCGAAGTCGAACAGCGATTCCATCAGTTCGGCGTAATCGACCACGGGATCGATGACGTCCACCTCCATGCCGCCCAGGCGCTGCGTGCCGATCCGGTCGATGTCGATGTCGGCGGCTTCGAGGATGCGGTATTCGGCCAACTGCTTGCTGCGGGCGAAGATCGCGTCGGTGATCTTTTCCGGCGCCGGACCGCCGTTGGCGGTGTTGTACTTGATGCCGAAATCGCCGTCCGGACCGCCGGGATTGTGGCTGGCGGAAAGGATCAGCCCACCGAAGGTCGCGTACTTGCGGATCACGCAGGAGGCGGCCGGGGTGGACAGGATGCCGCCACGACCGACCAGCACGCGCCCGAAGCCGTTGGCTGCCGCCATGCGCAGGATGACCTGGATCGCTTCGCGATTGTAGTAACGGCCGTCGCCGCCGAGCACCAGGGTGCGTGCGGCCGGAGCGGCGCCATTTTCCAGGATGGTATCGAACACGGCCTGGACAAAGTTCTCGAGGTAGTGCGGCGTCCGGAAGACGGCCACCTTCTTGCGCAGGCCGGAGGTGCCGGGCTTCTGGTCGGGGAACGGCGTGGAGGGAACGTGGCGGGTGGCATTCATGGCGGGTTCGGCGGGATCGAGAACGAAGGCGGCACGGCGAATCGTCCGCTAGGGCGGACCATCGGTTAGCATACCCCTCGCCGCCCGTGCTTTCCAGCGCGAAGGCGCGCTTCGAACGGCCCAGCAACGTGACTCCCATCCTCCGCCGCCACTCGCTGAAGACGCGGCTCACCCTTGCCGTACTGGCTGTATTCGTTGCCGGCATCTGGAGCACGGCGTTCTATGTCGGGCGCACGCTGCGCGCCGACATCGAGAAGCAGCTCTGCGACCAGCAGTTCGCCATGGTGTCGGTACTCGCCGACGAGATGGACCAGGAGTTGCGCGACCGCATCGCCTACCTCGAAGCCATTGCACGACCCATCGACGCCAGGGTCATGAAGGATTCGGCGTCACTGCAGGCCATGTTGGACCAGCGGCCGATCCTGCCCCTGCTGTTCAACGCCGGAGTCATGATCCATTCTGCCGATGGCACTGCGATCGCCGACACCATGCCGGGACTCAAGCGCATCGGCGTCAACTACATCGATACGCCCCCCATGACGATTGCCCTGCGCGAGGGCCGTTCCAACATCAGCGGACCGACGCTGGGTAGGGTGCTGCGCACGCCGGTGTTCGTCACCGCCGTTCCCGTCCTCGGGCCCGACAAGGAAGTGATCGGTGCACTTTCGGCCGTCGTCGATCTCGGGCAGAAGAACTTCCTCGACACCGTGGTCGAGGGCCACTATGGCGCATCGGGCACCTACATGCTGGTCGCCAAGCGCGAGCGGCAGGTCATCGTCGCCACAGACAAGCGCCTCGCGCTGACGACGATCGCCGCCGACGGCAGCAATCCGCTCATCGACCGCTTCGTCGCCGGGTTCGAGGGCAGTGGCATCACCGTCAATCCGTTGGGCATCGAAATTCTCGGGTCGGCCAAGGGCATCCCCACCGCCGGCTGGTACCTGGCGGTGGCCACGCCGACCGAGGTGGCCTTCGCGCCGCTGCGCACCATGGAACGCCAGCTTCTTGTCGCTGCCCTGGTACTTACGCTATTGGTCGGCGCACTGATCTGGTGGATCGTTCACGGCGCGCTGGCGCCCATGGTGGCGAACGTGGGCCACCTCGCCGCAATGAGCGAGGGCAGTCGGGCCTTGCACGCGCTGCCGGTGCATCGCCATGACGAAGTCGGCCAGATGATCGGTGCCTTCAACCACGTGCTGCAAACCCTCGACCAGCGCGAGACCGAGTTGCGCGAGAGCGAGGGGCGCTACCGAGCCTTCTTCGAAGCCTCACCCGATGCCATCACGGTGCATCGCGAAGGCCGCTTCGTATTTGCCAACCAGGCAGCGGCGCGGCTGTTCCACGCCGATTCACCGTTGTCCTTGCTGGGCCGCGACTGGCACGAGGTGATGGCGCCGGAGGATTGGGACATCACCGAGCAGCGCATCGCCAGCCTGGCAGGAAGGACCGACTACTACCTGCCGGTGCTCGACCGCCGCTATGTGGCGCTCGACGGCTCGCCCTTCGTCGGCGAATCAACGGCGGCGCGCATCGTCTTCGACGGCAAGCCGGCCATTCTCGCGGTGATCCGCGACGTCACCGAGCGGCGCCAGGCGGAACAGCAGCGCCTCGACGAGGCGCGCAAGCAGCGCGACGCCCTGGTGCGCGAGGTGCACCACCGCATCAAGAACAACCTGCAAAGCGTTGCAGGTCTACTACGCCGGCAGTTCGGCGACGCCGGTGTCGACCCGCGTGTCGAAGCGGCCGTCGCCCAGGTGCATGCCATCGCCACCGCGCACGGGCTGCAGGGAGCCGCGGCCGGCGAGTCGATTCGCTTATGCGACAGCGTGCGTTCGATTTGCGAGTCGCTCTCGGGCCTGACGAACCGCCCCATCGACTACCGTATCGAGGACGAGCACGGCAGCTTCCGCCCGATACGCATCGACGAGCGGGAAGCGGTGTATGTGGCGCTGGTGATCAACGAGTTGGTACTTAACGCCGTCAAGCATTCGCCGGCGGGCTGCCCGGCGCCGACGGTGTCGCTGCAATCGGACGGGCAGCGTGCCGTCGTCGAAATCCGCAATACGGTGAACGCCGAGCCGCACTTCGACATTGCCAATGGACAGGGGATCGGCACCGGACTCGGGCTGGTCCGCTCGCTGCTGCCGGGAGAGGGCGCCGAACTCACCTTCGCCAGCGAAGCACCGGACCGCTTCGTCGCCCGGTTGCGGCTGACGGCGCCGGTGGTCGTGCCGGATATGCCAAACTGAGGCGCTTGGCCCTGCGCCAGGTCGGCGCCGG
>CAYTFA010000244.1:0-3841 GCA_964436755.1 uncultured Rhodocyclaceae bacterium
CCGGCGATGGTGAACTCGCCCTCCGCGGCGGTGGAGAACTCGCGGATCAGCGGGTACTGGTGGGCGGCGTCGACCATCTTCGCCAGGTCGCGCGGGCTGGAAACGTTGGCAGCGGTGAGGCCGGTCGGGTCCTCGAAGCGTGTATCGGTGAGGCCCAGCGCCTGTGCCTTCTGGTTCATGGCGGCGACGAAGGCCTCGCGTCCGCCCGGATAGTGGCGCGAAAGCGACGACGCGGCGCGGTTTTCCGAGGACATCAGCGCCAGCCGCAGCATCTCCTCGCGCGCGAGCAGGGTGCCGACCTTGAGCCGGGAGCGCGTGCCCTTGAGCAGATCCACGTCTTCCTCGCCGACGGCGAGCAGCTCGCGCAGGTCGGGCTTTGCATCGAGTACCACCATCGCCGTCATCAGCTTGGTGATCGAGGCGATCGGCAGCACGGCATTCGGGTTCTTTTCGAGCAGGACGGCGCCGGTAGCCTGGTCCTGGACATAGACAGCCGCGGACTGCAGCGCGATCTGGCGCGCGTCGTCGAGCGATGCGGCATGGCGCGGCTTGCCGCGTACCGGCTTCTTGGCCTTGGCCGGCGTCTTCTTCTTCGCGGCGACGGCCTGCTTCTTCGCCGCAACCTCGGCAGCGGCCGGAGTCGCTCCAGCGCCGACGAACGCGGCAACCATGAGCAACAGCAGCGACTTCTTCATCCAGAGCCCCTCCTGCAATCGCGCCATTGTAGCAAAGGGGACGCGCCTCGCAATAAGGGATAGCGGCATTTCATCAACGAAATAAAGGGCTTGAACCTGGAATTTCGACTGTCTTATCAGCTTATCGAAAGAAAGCGCCGCACTTCATCGCCTCGCGCGAGGGTGTCCGCGTGACCGAGGTCGATCAACGCCCGCGTGTAGGGCCGCTCGAACAGCAGGTAGCTGGTCAGCGCGCCGCCACCGCGATTGAGCGCGCCGATGCCGCCCAGCAGTCCGCGCACCGGCCACGGCAGCGCGTCCGCATGGCGCGCAGCGAGGTGGTCGAGACGCTGCGAGGGGGCGATCGTCAGCACCTCGATCGGACGCAGCCCCATCCCCGCGCGGCTGCGAATATCTTCGGGAATCAAGGAGAGCGTCCGGTTGATGCGGGTCATCCGCTCGAGGTCAACCGCCATGCTGTCGAGGAAGATGCTCGACAGCGCGTGGCCGGCGATCTGCGCCAGCGAGGGGTAGACCTCCGCCTGCGGCCGCGCATTCTCTTCGGCCATGCGGCCGGCGCCGATGACCAGTATGCGGTCGGCGCCAAGGTGGATGGCCGGCGAGATCGGCGCCATCTGCCGCATGGAGCCGTCGCCGAACCACTCGCGGTTGATGTGTACGGCCGGAAAGATGAAGGGAATGGCGCTCGAGGCCATCAGGTGGTCGAGCGTGATGGCGGCGGGGGCGCCGACACGCTGGCTGCGCCGCCAGGGCACGATGTCGGCACGTCCCTGGAAGAAGCTCACGCTCTGCCCCGACGAATAGCCGGAGCAGGTGATGCTGAGCGAGTGCAGCGCACCGCTGGCTATGGCGCGTGCGATGCCCGGGAAATCGACGCTGCCCGCAAGCAGTGTGCGCAAGGGCGCGTTGTCGAGCAGGGACCGCGGTGCCCGCCGCGTGATCCAGCCGAAGGCAAGCGCCGCCAGCCAGCGTGCCCCGGCGGCGCCGATGCCGGCCGCATCGGCCCGATAGACGTGCTCCGCACGGAAATCCTGCCAGACGTCGAGCAGGCGTTCGACACCGGCACCGAAGTCCTCGGCGGCGGCCGCCAGGGTCGCCGCGTTGAGCGCGCCGGCCGAGGTGCCGCAAAGGACCGGGAACGGGTTGCGCTGCGGCTCCGGCAGCAGTTCGCGCACAGCACGCAGCACCCCCACCTGGTAGGCGGCGCGGGCGCCGCCGCCGGTGAGGATGAGCGCCGTGCGGGTCCCGGCCATCGGCCGGTCAGCCGCCCTTCGCCAACTGCTGTGCCTCGACCGAGAGCAGTGCGGTGACATTCACGATGCGGCGCACCGTGGCGGTCGGCGTCAGGATGTGCACCGGACGCGCCGCGCCGAGCAGCATGGGGCCGACGGTAAGGCCGTCGCCGGCGGCGGTCTTGAGCAGGTTGAAAGCGATGTTGGCGGCATCCAGCGTCGGCATGATGAGCAGGTTGGCCTGCCCCTTGAGCGTCGAGTGGGGAAACACCTGGCGCCGGATGTCGTCCGACAGCGCCGTATCGCCGTGCATCTCGCCATCAACCTCGAGGTCGGGCGCGGTCCGCCGCAGGATTTCCAGCGCACCGCGCATCTTCACCGAGGTCGGCGTGTCGTCGGCGCCGAAGTTGGAATGGGACAGCAGCGCCACGCGCGGCGTCAGGCCGAAGCGGCGCACTTCCTCGGCCCCGAGGCGGGCCAGCTCGGCCACCTGCTCGGCGCTCGGATCGTAGTTAACGTAGGTGTCGCCGATGAACAGCGTGCGGCGCGGCAGAACCAGCATGTTCATCGCGTAGAAGTTCTCGACGCCCGGCTTGCGGCCGATCACGTCGGCGATGTAGCGCAGGTGCAGCGCGTGTTTGCCGAAGGTGCCGCACAGCATGCCGTCGGCGTAGTTGTGGCGCACCAGCATCGCTCCGATCAGCGTCGTGCGCCGGCGCATTTCGCGCTTGGCGTACTCGATGCCGACACCCTTGCGGCAGGTGATATCGTAGTAGTCCTGCCAGAGTTCCTTGTAGCGCGGATCGGAATCGGGATTGACCAGCTCGAAGTGCTCGCCGGCGCGGACACGCAGTCCGTAACGGGCGATGCGCTGGCTGACCACGTCCGGACGGCCGATCAGGATCGGTCGCGCGAGGTTCTCGTCCACCACGGTCTGCACCGCACGCAGCACCCGCTCGTCCTCGCCTTCGCAGAAGACGATGCGGCCCGGGGCCTTCTTCGCCGCCGCGAATACCGGCCGCATCAGCAGCCCGGTGTGATACACGAAATCGTTGAGCCGCTCGCGATAGCGTTCTAGGTTGTCGATCGGGCGCGTGGCGACGCCGGAGTCCATCGCCGCCTTGGCCACGGCAGGCGCCACGGTGAGGATCAGGCGCGGATCGAATGGCTTGGGTATCAGGTATTCGGGACCGAAGGAGAGTTCCTCCGTACCGTAGGCGGCCGTCACCACTTCCGACTGTTCGGCGTGGGCCAGCGCGGCGATGGCGCGCACCGCGGCCACCTTCATCGCTTCGTTGATGGTGGTCGCACCGACGTCGAGCGCACCACGGAACATGAAGGGGAAGCAGAGGACGTTGTTAACCTGGTTGGGATAGTCCGAGCGGCCGGTACCGATGATGGCGTCGGGGCGTACCGCCTTGGCGTCCTCGGGACGGATCTCCGGTTCCGGGTTGGCCATGGCGAGGATGATCGGGTCGCGGGCCATCGTCTTGACCATATCCGGCTTCAAGACGCCGGCCGTCGACAGGCCCATGAAGATGTCGGCCTCGGGCATCGCATCGCCCAGGGTACGGGCGTCGGTCTTCTGCGCATAGCGCGCTTTCGACGGGTCGAGGTTGTCGCGCCCGGTGTGGATGACGCCCTTGCTGTCCACGGCAAAGACGTTCTTCGCATCGAGGCCGAGGCTAACCAGAAGGTCGAGGCAGGCGATGGCGGCGGCGCCCGCGCCGGAACAGACCAGCTTGACCTTGCCGATGTCCTTGCCCACCACGCGCAGGCCGTTGAGTACCGCTGCTGCGGCGATGATGGCCGTGCCGTGCTGGTCGTCGTGGAAGACCGGGATGCGCATGCGCTCGCGCAGTTTGGCCTCGACGTAGAAGCATTCAGGAGCCTTGATGTCCTCCAGGTTGATGC
>CAYTFA010000245.1:0-3837 GCA_964436755.1 uncultured Rhodocyclaceae bacterium
ACGGCGGTAATCGCGGTAGGCGTTGCGCACGGTTTCGGCCAGATCGCCGAGGATCAGGCCGGCGTCGGCCGCCATCCTGAGCAGCGCGATGTTGCCCTTGTTGCCGGTGAGTTCGGGATGGGCATGCGCATGGCCGAGCACCAGGTACTGCACTATGAATTCGACATCGACCAGGCCGCCGGGGTCGTGCTTGAGGTCGAACACGGTGTCACGCAGGTCACCGCGCGTGGCGTGGGCGTCCATCATCTTCTGCCGCATCTCGATGATGTCGGCGCGTAACTTGGCCAGGTCGCGCTGCTGGCACAGCACTTCGCAGCGGATCTTCTCGAAGGCCTCGCCCACGACCGGGTCGCCGGCCGAGAAGCGGGCGCGGGTGAGGGCCTGGTGTTCCCAGACCCAGGCAGATTCCAGCTGGTATTTGCGGAAGGCCTCCATCGAACTGACCACCAGGCCCGATTCGCCGTTGGGCCGCAGCCTTAGATCGGTCTCGAACAACTGCCCGGCGGCGGTCTGGGCCGAGAGCCAGGTGTTGAGGCGCGTGCCCAGCCGGCCATAGTTCTCGCCCGCTTCGGGTGCCGGGTCGTCGTAGAGGAAGACCAGGTCGAGGTCGGACGCAAAACCGAGCTCCTTGCCACCGAGCTTGCCGTAGCTGATGACGGCGAACCTGGGTGTCTCGACGTGCCGCTTCAGCAGCTTGAGCCAGGCGTGGCGCAGGGCGGCGTCGAGCAGGATGTCGGCCAGTTCGGACAGGTGGTCGGCCAGGCGCTCAACGGTGTACAGCCCGGCCACGTCCTGCGCCAGCAGGCGGAAGACTTGCGCGTGATGCGTCTCGCGCAGCAGGTCCATTTGCCGCTCGGTGTCAGGCTCCAGCTCGGCCAGCTTGGCTTCGAGCGCGCTGCGCACCCCGCTCCAGTCGGGCAGCACCTCGAGCAGGCGCGGGTCGAGCAGCTCGTCGAGCAGGATCGGATGGCGCTGCAGGTATTCGGCGGCCCAGCTCGAACTGCTGACCAGCTCTGAGACCTTGCGCAACGCCTGCGGATATTGCTGCAGCAGCGCCAGGTAGGCGGCGCGGCGCGAAATGGTTTCCAGCAGGTCGAGACTGCGCGACAGCGTCGCGTCAGGATTCTGCATCTCGGCGGCGGCCTGGATCAGCTGCGGCACCAGCGCATCGAAGCGTTCGCGAATGCTGGCGGCCAGCTGCTGGTAGCGCGGCCCTTCGCGCAGCGCGGCGACGCGCTGCGCGGCTTCGGCCGGCTGGCGGTAGCCGAGCCTGGCGAACTCCTCGCCCTGGTCCTCGGTGCCGGCGCCGCGCCACATGCCGGCCAGCTTGTGCTCGCCGCGGTTGGGGTCGGCGAACACCGCCTCGAAGTGGCGCGCCACGGCGGCGCGGTGGTCGTCCAGCTCGGCCAGCAGCGCCTCGTAGGAGCCGAAGCCCATGGCGCGCGCGACGATCGCACGGTCCGCCTCGCCGGTCGGCAGCATGTGGGTCTGTGCATCGTCCAGGTATTGCAGGCGGTGTTCGACGCGACGGAGGAAGTCGTAGGCGGCCGACAGCTCGCCGACGGCATCGGTCGTCAGTTGACCCTGCGCCGCCAGCAGCCGCAGCACCTGCAGCGTGGGCTTGATTTGCAGCCCGGCATCACGGCCGCCGCGGATCAACTGGAACACCTGGGCGATGAACTCGATCTCGCGGATGCCGCCGGGACCGAGCTTGACGTTGTCGGCCTTGTCCTTCTTCGCCACTTCCTGGCGGATCTGCGCATGCAGCTCGCGCATGGCGTTGATGGCGCCGAAATCAAGGTACTTGCGGAAGACGAAAGGACGGCGGATCGCCTCCAGATCGTCCCAGCGGGACCCCGCGCTATTGCCGGTGAGGGGACGCGCCTTGATCCAGGCGTAGCGCTCCCACTCGCGGCCCTGGGTGACGAAGTAGTTTTCCAGCATGTCGAAGGAGCAGACCAGCGGCCCCGAATCGCCGTTCGGCCGCAGGCGCATGTCGACGCGGAAGACCTGGCCGTCTTCGGTGACGTCGGCGATGGCGTTGATCAGGCCGCGGCCCAGCCGCGTGAAGAACTCGAAGTTGGAAATCGACCGGGCGCCGTCCGTGTCGCCGTCCTCGGGGAAGACGAAGATGAGGTCGATGTCGGAGGAGACGTTGAGCTCGCGTCCGCCCAGCTTGCCCATGCCGATCACGATCAGTTCCTGGGCACGGCCCGCGGCGTCGCGCGGCATGCCGTAGCGCTCGACGAGGCCGCGCTGCACCACCTCGAGCGCTCCGGCAACGGCAATCTCGGCGATCAGCGTCATCGACTCGGTGACCTCGGCCAGCGGCGCCAAGCCAGCCAGGTCGCGCGCGCAAATGCGCGCATAGGCGCGCTGCTTGAGTCGGCGCAGCGCCGGTTTGAGCGCGGCCTCGTCGAGCGCCGGCGCATCCAGCCAGGCGGCGAGTTCGCCGGCCCCCAGGGGCTGCTGCAGCAGGGCTTCGGTTTCCGTCGCCAGCTCGGGCCGCGCGGCCAGCAGGCGGCCCAGGTAACGGGATGTTTCGGCGATCTCGGCGAGGGGGTGCATCGGTTAGAATTTGGCCATCGAAGCGCTGCAAACGCCCATTCTACTTGGGCGCCGGCGCAGACTCGCAAGGGTTCCCGCCCATCATTTCACGACTGTTTTCCCGACTGCGGCTCGCGACGACGAACCGTCCCTGGATCGGAGCCGCGCTGCGTGCGCTGGCGCTGGCAGCGACGGTCGCCTACTTCGCCTTCGCCCTGCTGATTCTCGCCCTGCGCTATGCGATCCTGCCGCAGATCGAGAACTACCGCGGCGACATCGAGCGCATGATCGGCGCGGCGATCAACCGTCCGGTCGGCATCCGCCACATCGAGGCGCACTGGGCCGGCCTGCACCCGGCGCTCGACCTCGAGGGGTTCGAAATCCGCGACGCCCAGGGCCGCACCGCGCTCGGCTTCGACCGGGTGGAGGCGGAACTCGCCTGGAGTTCGCTGTGGCACCTGCAACTGCGCCTGGCCCGGCTCGAGATCGACGCGCCCAGCCTGGTGCTGCGCCGCGACCGCGACGGGCGCTTCTATGCCGCCGGCCTCGAGGTGACGCCGCAACAGTCGAACGAGGACGACTTCACCGACTGGCTGCTGGCGCAGGACCGCGTGGTGATCCGCGACGCGGCGATCTCCTGGGTCGACGAACTGCGCGCGGCGCCGCCGCTGGAACTCAAACGCCTTAACTTCCAGCTCGACAACAGCGGCGCCCGGCACCGGTTCGGCATCACCGCGGAGCCGCCACGCGAGCTGGCGGCGCGCATCGACATCCGCGGTGACTTCCGCGGCGAAGACCTCGATCGCATCGACGCCTGGAAGGGCGAGGCCTATGCCGAACTCGACTACGCCGACCTCGCCGGCTGGCGCCCCTGGGTCGACTATCCGGTGCGCCTGCCGCACGGCAGCGGCGCGCTGCGCCTGTGGCTGGGCTTCGCCGGCAAGCAACTGGTGTCGGCCACCGCCGACGTGCGCCTGGCCGACCTGCGCCTGCAGTTGCGCCCCGACCTCGCCGAACTCGACCTCGTGCAACTGGAAGGCCGCCTCGCCGGGCGCCGCCTCGACGATGGCTTCGAGGCGGAACTGCGCCACCTGACGCTGGCCACCCGCGATGGCCTGCAATTGGCACCCACCGACCTCAAGCTGGGCTGGCACAGTGCGGCGGCCAACCGCCCGGCGCAGGGCAGCGCCGCCGCCAACGGGCTCGACCTCGGTGCGCTGGCGCGGCTGTCCAGCCACCTGCCACTGGCCGACGAAGTGCGCGCGCGCATTGTGCGCCACGCGCCGCGCG
>CAYTFA010000246.1:0-3822 GCA_964436755.1 uncultured Rhodocyclaceae bacterium
TGGATCGTCACCATCGATCCGAAGTCCGGCAAGCTGACCCAGAAGGCGGAAATGTCGGTGAAGCTGAAGAACACGGCGAACGCCACCATCGATTTCAACCCGGTCGCCGACCGCCTCCGCGTAATGTCGCCGGACGGCACCAACCTTCGCGTCAACGTCGATGACGGCAAGGTCATCGAGGACGGCACGCTGAAATTCGCCGAGACCGACATGCACAAGGGCGAGCGCCCGAATGTGGTCGCCGCCGCCTATACGAACAGCATCAAGGGCACGAAAGAAACGGTGCTCTACGACATCGACGCCACGATCGGCGCGCTGCTCCGCCAGGCTCCCCCGAATGACGGCGTACTGAACGCCGTCGGCAAGCTCGGCTTCAAGGTCAATGGTCCGGTCGCCTTCAACATCGTTCCGGCCGGCGAAGGCGAGAACGTAGCCTGGCTCGCAACCGCCGGCACGCTCTACAAGGTCGACCTGAAGACCGGCAAGGCGACGCCCGCAGGTAAGCTCCCGGCCGGCGTCACCGACATCGCTTACCTGAACTGACGATCGTCGCTTCCTCCGAAGAAAAACTTCCGGCCGCGGGGTCCACTCCCATCCCCAGATTCTGCGGCCGGCCTTTTATTTTCGGGCGCCCTGTTTGAACAACAGTTCAAACGCCGCCTTGTCCTTGGTGGCGTCGATCACCTCGGAAGGATCCGGCTTGATTGCCATGCCACGCTCGACCGCGGGCCGCGCCATGACGCGGGCAAGCCATGCCTTCACGTTCGGAAATTCGTCCGGGTCCTGCCCCTGCCGCTCCCACGGCCGGGTCCAGCCGACGCAGGCCATGTCGGCAATGGAATACTCCCCGCAGATAAATTTCCGTCCCTCGAGCTTGTGGTCGAGCACGCCATAGAGGCGGCGGCATTCATTGGTGTAGCGCTCGATGGCGTAGGGAATTTTCTCAGGTGCATAGAGCCGGAAGTGATGCGCCTGCCCGGCCATCGGCCCGAGGCCCGCCATCTGCCAGAACAGCCACTGGAGGGTCTCGTTGCGACCGCGCAGGTCCTGCGCGATGAAGCGCCCTGTCTTGTCGGCGAGATAGAGCAGGATGGCGCCCGACTCGAACAGGGCGAGCGGCCCGCCACCGTCGGCCGGACTGTCGTCGACGATGGCGGGGATCCGGTTGTTCGGCGCGATCTTCAGGAACTCGGGGGCGAACTGCGCGCCCTTGGTGATGTCGATCGGCACGACCCGGTAGGGAAGGCCGGCTTCCTCGAGGAACAGCGTGACCTTGTGCCCGTTCGGCGTGGTCCAGTAGTAGAGGTCGATCATGGATTCTCCTTCTTGTAGTCGGTGATGCGCCTTGCTGCTTCATGCGCCCAGGCGGCATAGATCGGCGGCCCGGGGTGGAAGCCGTCGCCCGCCATGGCAGACGTATCCATCATCTCATGGTCCAGCGCGAGGAACTCGCAATCGCGCCGGCCTGCCGCGATCGCCTCCAGCGCGCGATCGAATTCCCTGGCCCGGCGGCCAAGATACCAGCGCAGGGGTTGCGGCAAGGCCGGAAAACGATGCACCGGCGGCAGTCCGCTGAGCAGGATGCGGCCTACGTCGAAACGCTCGCGCAGGCCGGTTATCAGTTCGTGCTGCTGGCGCCGCCATGTCCCGAGCGAAACCCTGCCCGTGACGTCGTTCACTCCCAGCGAGGTGAGTGCCACGTCATACCCCGCGCGACCTTCCGTGCCCAGGCGCTCGAGCATGTCCGCCGTCGTCGCTCCGGTAAAGGCGAACAGCCGCCAGTGCAGGCGGAAACGCGGCGCCAGCGCCGCGACGATCTGGCCGCTCAGGGCCTGCTGCTGGGTGGGCGCCCCGACCCCGGCCGCCGCCGAGTCGCCGATGATCAGCAGACGCACGGACGGCCCGCTCCCCGCGATACCCTCGCGCTCGCCGGGAGGCTCCGGCAGCGACGGCACCGTCTTCCGCACCCGCCGGCCCTGTGCCAGCAGCAGCGGGCCCAGCACGGCGGTGACGAGCGCGTGCCGCAGGGTCACGGCCGGTTGTGGGTACCCGAGCGCACGGCGAGGAACACCTCGCGCAGGAACAGTCCGAGCCCGGCGATCATCGCCAGCATCGCGGTGACGAAGGTGACGGCGACGCTGCGAGCCAGGTCGACGCCAAGCAGCGCGCCGAGGAAGGCGCCGGCCACGACGAGGCAGACCAGCAGCGCCGACAACACGGCGCAGAAGATTGCGTAATAGACCAGCGCACTGCGTCGCTGCAGCATGGCGCTTTCGCGCGCCGCCGCCTCGTCGCCGGCCGACGATCGCGCCAACAGCCGCTCCTGCACCACGCGACGGCGGTCGACGATGCGGCCAAGGCGCAGGTTCAGCGTGTTGATCAGCGTGGCGATCGCCGTCAGCAGGAAGACGGGGGCAACGGCAAGCTGGATGACGCGGCTGATATCGGTCAGATGCGATTCCATCGCCCGCCTCCTCAACCCGCCGCCAGCAGGCGGTCGATCTGTGCGTCCTTGTCGCGCCACAACTGCTGGACCCAGCGCCCGAAGGCCTCGCGTACCGCCGGATCGGTGGCGTAGTCGCCCTGCATCAGTTCGTGCGGCACGTCCAGGCTCTGCACGCGGACGACGACGCGGCGCAAACGGCCGCAGAGGAACTCCCAGAAGGTCGGCGCGCCGTCGGGATAGACGATGGTGACGTCGAGGATTGCCTGGAAGCGCTCGCCCATTGCATTGAGCGCCAGCGCGATGCCCCCGGCCTTCGGCTTGAGCAGATGGCGGTAGGGCGACTCCTGGCGGCGATGCTTGGCCGGAGTGAAGCGCGTACCCTCGAGGAAATTCATCACGCTGGTGGGTATCAGGGCGAACTTTGCGCAGGCGCGCCGGGTTGCCTCCTGGTCGCGGCCGCGCATTTCCGGATGCTTGCGAAGGTACTCCTCGCCGTGCCGGCGCATGAAGGGAAAGTCCAGCGCCCACCATGCCAGGCCCATCAGGGGCACCCACTTCAATTGATCCTTGATGAAGAACTTCAGCAGCGGGATGCGGCGGTTGAGCAGGTGCTGGAGCACGAAGATGTCGGCCCAGGTTTGATGGTTGCTGTTGACCAGGTACCAGTGGTTGCGGTCGAGTCCGTCGAGACCATCGACATCCCAGGTCGTGCCCTGGGTCAGCCCCATCCACGCGCTGTTGCCGGCGATCCAGCGCTCTGCGATCGAGACGAGGACGGGGTCGATGCGCAGGCGCACGGCGTGCAGCGGCAGCAGCAGCTTGAGCACGGCGAAGCCGAGCAGGAAGGGCACCCAGAACAGCACGTTCAGCGTCAGCAGAAGCGAGGCGACGATGCCGCGCGCAAAGGGGGGAAGGCTGCGGATCATGGCGGCTCAGCGCGACGCCGGCGGTGAATACCGCTCGCGCAGCACGTTCTTCTGTACCTTTCCCATCGCATTGCGCGGCAGGTCCGCCACCAGATGCACCTTCTTCGGCACCTTGAATCCCGCGAGCTCGCGGCGTACCGCGTCGATGATCCCCTGCTCCGTCAGCGATGCGCCGGCGGGTGAGTTCTGGCGCACGACCACGGCGGTCACCGCCTCGCCAAAATCCGGGTGGGGCAGGCCGATTACGGCAGACTCGGCGACTCCGGGCAAGGCATCGATCAATTCCTCGATCTCCTTCGGGTACACGTTGAGCCCGCCGGTGATGACCAGATCCTTCGAACGGCCGCTGATCGAGACATAGCCCTGCGCATCGCGGCTGCCCATGTCGCCGGTCCTGAAGAAGCCGTCGGCGGTGAATTCCTCGCGCGTCTTTTCCGGCATGCCCCAGTA
>CAYTFA010000247.1:0-3813 GCA_964436755.1 uncultured Rhodocyclaceae bacterium
GGGAGTCGAACCCACCAGGGACCGCATGGCGGCCCCTGCCGGTTTTGAAGACCGGCCGCCCCACCGGGGAACGTTCTCTTCCGGGAAAGCCCTGCCTTTCTTGCCAGTGTAGCCGATGGCGAAGCCGCAAAGCCTTCCGGTTTTGCCGGAAGGGCCGGCGATTTTGCGCGTCTTGCGCGAGATTGCGATTCCAGGTCGTCGTGTTGTGCACATCTTGGCGTGCGAGTACAACCATATTGAATGCAATCTCTTTGCATGCACTATGGATCGGAGCGCTAATATCCAATAAGTAATAACAATAAGTGTCGTTTGGCATATGGCTTTCGATAAGTTGCAGGCGCTATCGGCGTCGCGGCGCAAGTTGCTGCCATTCGTCGAGTCGCTGGAGGACTGCGACATCCTGGCTGCAATCGGCGCTGCCGATGAGGCGGGGAGTCCGCTTGGCTTCAAGCAACTCAACCTGCTCGAGCTGGCATCGCCCTCGACCCTGCAGCGCCGACTGAAGCGGCTTCTTGCCAGGCGCACCATCAAGCGGGTGCTGCTACGTGACGATGGGCGTCGCGTTGCCTATTCGCTCACCGCGCGCACGCTTGCCGCCTACAACGAGTTCATGCAGCAGTCGAAGCTCTAAGGCATGCCGCGCCATGAATGACCACCTGCACGGCGATCTTCAGGCCACGCTGGATGCGTGCTGCTGTCCGCGCCGCGAAGGAGAATCCTTTCCCGCTCCCCGTTGTGCCGTGCTGGTGGACCCCTGCGAACGCGAAGGTCCCATCCTGGTCCACATGCCGCGGGAACTCGAGTGCCCCTGCGGCCAGCGTGCCGAGTATGGTGAATTCTGCTCGGACGCTAGCCGCATCCGTCTCTACCGCGATTACCGGCTCTGATCCGCCACGGTAGCGGCCCATTCCGGCGCCGGCGCGCCCCCGCGCCGCTTGTGGTCGTCCCGCACACGCCGCGTGTAGCCGACGCGGTCGAAGAATTCGAGAATCTGGATCGCCACCTTGCGTCCGCCGCCGCCGTCGGCATAGATGGCATCGCGCAGGTCGGCCGCCCGTACGGCCCCCCGCTCTGTATCCAGGCGGTCGACGATCGCCGCCAGGTCGGCGACGGCGGCCGCGGTGAAGTAATGGTCATGCGCGACCTGATAAAGCTCCCCGGCGCGTGCCACGCGACGGAACAGTTGGCGCACGGTGTCCTCGGCAGTGCCCGTGGTACGGAAAACGTCGCGTACCCGCGGCGGATTGAAGGGCGTCGCGTCAAGCAAGGGCTTGAGCACGGAATACAGGTCGCGGTCCGTTGCCGAGACGGATGCCGCATGTTCCGGCAGGTGCAGCCAGGCGCGCGTCCGGGCGATGCGCCCGGCGTCGAGCAGATCGGCGGTCAGCACGTCGAAGGCGGCCCGCGGCAGGTTGGGTTCCGTCATGCGCCGCAGGCGCTCGCGCTCGACGCCGACGAGGTCGGGCGCACGCTCGTGCTCGCGCGCCAGCGCCTCCAGCAGGCGTACCTCGAGCGCAGACCAGGTGCCGGCGGCGAATCCGAGGCGTTGCTCACCGGCGCGTACAACGCGCAGGCCGGCCCGTTGCCAAAGCGCCTCGGCGTCGGTAGCGGCGAGATTCCACGCCGCGGCGAAGCGCTCCACGTCGACCCCGATCATGCCCTGACCGGCAAGGCGCTGCAGCGTCGGGAGCGGATCGTCGTCGCGCATCGTCACCAGCAGTGCCAGGCGTTCGGTGCTGCGCTTGTGGCGCGTCGGCGGGAAGATGTCTAGCACGCGGCCGCCTGCCACGCTGCGCTGGGCGCCGGCGTCACGCAGCACGAAACGGTCGCCGCGCAGCGCCAGTGTGTCGCGCTCGAGCAGTATCTCGACGAGGGCCGTCGCGCCGGGCAGGGCCTCGGCGCAATCGAGCAGCGCCACCCGACCCATGATGTCCTCGGTGCCCAGATGCACATGCACGCTCTGCAGGTGCTTCATCACCGCCTGCCCGGCAGGCACGCGCAGCTCGCCGTGGAAGCGCCTGAGCGGCAGCGCCAGCGCCGGATCGACGACCCACATGCCGCGCGCGATGTCCTTCTTCTCGAAATCGCCGGTCAGCGCCAGTGCGCAACGCTCGCCGGAGTGGCCGGCCGCCGCCGGCCGGTCCTGCACGTGCAGGCTGCGTACCCTCGCGCGCATTGGCCCGGCTCGTCCGGGTGGCGCGATCACCAGCGTATCACCCGCCTCGACCCGGCCCGCGTGCGCTGTTCCGGTCACCACGGTGCCGACACCGGCCAGGCTGAAGCAACGGTCGATGGCAAGGCGGAAGCGTCGTGCACCCGCTTCGCGCGCCGGCAATCCGGCGGCGGTGGCCTCGAGGTGGGCGCGCAGCGCGGATACACCCTCGCCGCTCTTCGCCGAGAGCGGGAACACCGGGCAGCCGGCGAGTCCGGTGCCGGCCAGCAGCTCGCTGACTTCGCGCTGAGCCTGTGCCAGGCGCTCGGAGGTCACGGCATCGACCTTGTTCAATGCCACTGCACCGAGCGAAATGCCCAGCAGGTCAAGCAGCTCCAGGTGCTCGCGCGTCTGCGGCATCGGGCCGTCGTCGGCCGCGACCACCAGCAGTGCGAAGTCGATACCCGTGGCGCCAGCCAGCATGTGGCGAATCAGCTTTTCGTGGCCGGGCACATCGACGAAGCCCAGCACGCCGCCGCCCGGCAGCGGCGCATAGGCATAGCCGAGGTCGAGCGTGATGCCGCGTGCCTTCTCCTCCGGCAGACGATCGGCGTCGACGCCGGTCAGCGCCTTGACCAGCGAGGTCTTGCCGTGGTCGATGTGGCCTGCAGTTCCGACAATCATGTGCCGACGATCATGCGGCGATGTCCAGCGCCGCCAGCGTGGCGGTGAATTCGGGTTCGTCGCCGGCATCGAGGCAGCGCAGGTCGAGCAGCAGCGCGCCGTCCTCGATGCGGCCGATCACCGGCCGCCGAGGATGGGCGGCCCCGCGCAGCGCGGCTTCGATGCGGTTGAGCACGCCGCCCTTCTTGCCCTGTGGGCGGATGGCGAAGCCGGCTGATGGCAGGCGATCCACCGGCAACGATCCGGAGCCGATCTGCGAACGCAACTCGACCACCTCCACCGTCACCGGCAAGCCGGCAAGCGCCGCCTGCAGGCCCGGCAGCAGGCGTTGCGCCGCGGCGCGGATCTCCTCCTGCGGCCGTGTCAGTTGGCGCAGCGCGGCCAGCCGCTGCGGCAGGCGCTCTGGGTCGCGGTAAAGGCGCAGCACGGCCTCCAGCGCGGCGAGCGTGATCTTGCCGACGCGCAGCGCGCGCTTGAGCGGGTTCTTCTTGATCTTCGCGATCAGGTCTTTCCTTCCCACCAGCAGGCCGGCCTGCGGGCCACCGAGCAGCTTGTCGCCGGAAAAGGTAACGAGGTCGGCGCCGGCGGCGATCGCTTCACGCGGTGTCGGCTCGTGCGGCAGGCCGAAGGCGGCGAGGTCGGTCAGCGTGCCGCTGCCGAGGTCGATGATGAAGGGTAGCGCATGCTGATGCGCCAGCGTCGCCAGTTCCGGCTCGGGTACGGCGTGGGTGAAGCCCTGGATCGCATAGTTGCTGGCGTGCACTTTCATCAGCATCGCCGTGCGCGGACCGATGGCTTCGTTGAAGTCCTTGAGGTGGGTGCGGTTGGTGGTGCCGACTTCGACCAGCTTCGCCCCGGCACGCTTCATGATGTCGGGCACGCGGAAGGCTCCACCGATCTCGATCAGTTCGCCGCGCGAAACGATGACCTCCTTCTTCGGCGCCAGGGTGTTGAGCAGGAGGAATACTGCCGCCGCG
>CAYTFA010000248.1:0-3813 GCA_964436755.1 uncultured Rhodocyclaceae bacterium
ATGCGGCCGCGGAAGATGTCGGCCATGCGCTTCATCTCCTCGCGGTCCTTGCCCGCCGCACGCACCTTGACCAGCATCAGCTCGCGCTCGATGTGGGCGGCCTCGGACAGGTCGACCACCTTGACCACGTCGATCAGCTTGTTCAGCTGCTTGGTGATCTGTTCGATGACGTCGTCCGAGCCGATGCTGACGATCGTCATGCGCGACAGCGACTCGTCCTCGGTCGGGGCCACGGTCAGCGACTCGATGTTGAAGGCGCGGGCGGAGAACAGCCCGGAAACGCGGGACAGTGCGCCGGCCTCGTTTTCAATCAGGATGGAAATGATGTGTCGCATGATTACAGTTCCTCGGCCAGGATCATTTCCGACAGGCCCTTGCCGGCCGCCACCATGGGGAAGACATTGGCGGTCTGGTCGGTCAGGAAGTCCATGAACACCAGGTCGTTCTTGTGCTTGGTGAAGGCCTCGCGCAGCGCCGGCTCGACGTCGGCCGGGCGCTCGATGCGCATGCCGACGTGGCCGTAGGACTCGGCCAGCTTGACGAAATCCGGCAGCGCATCGACGTAGGACTCCGAATAGCGGTTGCCGTGGAACATCTGCTGCCACTGCCGCACCATGCCGAGGTAGCGGTTGTTGAGGTTGACGATCTTGACCGGGATGCGGAACTGCTTGGCGGTCGACAACTCCTGGATGTTCATCTGGATCGACGCCTCGCCGGTGACGCAGGCCACCGTCGCCTTGGGGTTGGCGAAGCGCACGCCCATCGCATATGGCAGGCCGACGCCCATGGTGCCGAGACCGCCGCTGTTGATCCAGCGCCGCGGCTTGTCGAACTTGTAGTACTGGGCAGCCCACATCTGGTGCTGGCCCACGTCCGACGTGATGAAGGCGTCGCCGCCGGTGACCTCGTAGAGCTTCTCGATGACGTACTGGGGCATGATGAGTTCCTTGCCCTGCTTGTACTTGAGCGATTTCTTGCCGCGCCATTCGTCGATCTGCTTCCACCATGCGGTCAGCGCCTTGGCATCCGGCTTGCCGGAGGAGGCATCGAGCTGCTTCTGCAGTTCGTCGAGCACGTCGGGGAGGTTTCCGACGATCGGGACGTCCACCTTGACGCGCTTGGAAATCGACGACGGGTCGATGTCGATATGGATGATCTTGCGCGGCACCTCGGCGAAGTGCGCCGGGTTGCCGATGACGCGGTCGTCGAAGCGGGCGCCGACGGCGATCAGCACGTCGCAGTTCTGCATCGCCATGTTGGCTTCATAGGTGCCGTGCATGCCCAGCATGCCCAGCGACTGCTTGTCGGTCGCCGGAAACCCGCCCAACCCCATCAGCGTCTGCGTCACCGGATAGCCCAGGGCATGCGCGAGCCGCGTTAGGCGTTCGGCAGCATCCGACAGGATCACGCCGCCACCGGCATAGATCATCGGCCGCTTGGCCTCGAGCAGCATCTGCACGGCCTTCTTGATCTGGCCGCCATGCCCCTTGACCACGGGGTTGTATGACCGCATCGCGATCGTCTTCGGATATTCGAACTCGCACTTCTGGTTCGTGATGTCCTTCGGGATGTCCACGAGCACCGGCCCGGGACGGCCGGTCTTGGCGATGTAGAAGGCCTTCTTGAGCGTCAGCGCGAGGTCGCGCACGTCCTTGACCAGGAAGTTGTGCTTGACGCATGGGCGCGTAATGCCGACCGTGTCGCACTCCTGGAACGCATCCTGGCCGATGTAGGCCGTCGGCACCTGGCCGCTGATGATCACCAGCGGAACGGAATCCATGTAGGCGGTGGCGATGCCGGTGACCGCATTGGTTACCCCGGGGCCGGACGTGACCATGGCCACGCCGATCTTGTTGGAAGACCGCGAATAGGCGTCAGCCGCATGGACGGCCGCCTGTTCGTGCCGGACCAGGACGTGCTTGAACTTGTCCTGCTTGAAGAGCTCGTCGTAAATGAAGAGCACCGACCCGCCGGGGTAGCCGAACACGTATTCGACCTTTTCCTCCTGCAAGCACCTGATTACAATTTCTGCGCCGGTTAGCTGCATCTCACACCCGTTACACTTTTTTGGTGAAACCTGTAACCTTACTGAACCGCCCGCGAATGGTCAAGGCTTACAGCGCTTACAAACCCCTCCTCCTACGGCAAAAAGCCGCCGATGGAGCCTGGAGTTCCCCCTGGGATCCCGCACCGAACTCTCCGACTTCCTTGCCAGCGTAGAGCGTCGCGCGTTCAAGCAGGCGATGTTCGCCGTCCGCGACGAGGATGCGGCCTTGGACATCGTGCAGGACGCCATGATGCGCCTGTCCGAGAAATACGGTGATCGCCCGGCCGAGGAATGGCCGATGCTGTTCCAGCGCATCCTGCAAAACGCCATCCGCGACAGCTATCGGCGCTCCAAAGTCCGGTCGATGTGGACCACCCTGCTCTCGTCCCTGTCGCCCGGCGATGACGAGGACAGTGACCCGCTGGAAACTTTCTCGGCGGAAACCGAGTCAGACGGTCTGTTGGCGCCTCAGCGCCATCTGGAACGAACGCAACTCCTTGGTGTGATTGAGAAAGAGATCGAGAAGCTGCCGCCGCGTCAACGACAGGCCTTCCTTATGCGTTACTGGGAGGAAATGGATATCGCCGAGACTGCGGCGGCAATGGGTTGCAGCGAAGGAAGCGTGAAAACGCATTGTTCGCGTGCCACCCATACTCTGGCTTCCGCGCTCAAGGCTAAGGGCATCGAACTATGAAGGACGAATCCGAATTCGGCTACAAGGCAAGACAGGTTCTGAACCTGGGTCTTGACACGATGGACCGCAAGGTCGGCGTAAAGCTGCACGAGGCCCGGCAGAAGGCCCTTGCGCGGCAGCGTGTTGCCGTCCGCGGCCTGAGCCTGGCCGGTGTCGGCCACAGCATCGAGTTCGCGGTCTTTCCCCATGCGCGTTCCCTGCTGGCGATCCTGGCGCTGACCGTCGGGGCGACGGGTACGTATTACTGGAATGCCTTCGAGCAAGCCAAGGAGTACGAGGAGATCGACAGCGCCCTGCTCGCGGACGATCTGCCCCCCTCCGCCTACCTTGACCGCGGCTTCCACGCATGGCTCGAGCACGCTTCGGATTCGTCCTCGCAATAGCGCTTTGGCTGGCGGCGACGCCCGGCCATGCAGGTATCGCTCTCCCGCTGACCCAACCCTCGTGGGCCGAACTGACCCCTGAGCAGCAGCGCGTCCTTACGCCGCTTGCGGGCGAGTGGGACAAGATGGAGACGTACCGGCGCAAGAAATGGCTGGGCATCGCTCAGCGTTACCAGTCCCTTTCGCCCGAGGAACAGGCCCGCATGCAGCGGCGCATGACCGACTGGGTCAAGCTCACTCCCGAGGAACGCAAGCGGGCACGTGAAAAGTACAAATCACTGCAAAAAGCTCCCCCCGAGCAAAAGCAGGCAGTTCGGCAAAAGTGGCAGGAATACAAGGAGTTGCCTGAAGCCGAAAAAGCCCGGCTGAAGGCCGAAGCGAACCGCAAGGGCACCCCCCGGCCGGCCTCGTCGAAGCCGGTTGCGCCGGCGCGACCGCAGGCCCCTGCCCGACCAGCTCCGACGGTTTCAGAGCTATCGTTCGCGCATGGTTCCGCCACGGCGATTGGAAGAATTCTCCAACCTGATTCAGGCGTACAACGAGGGACATCCCGGCCCCATCAATCAACGCTATCCCGCGTTTCTTAAAAACGAGAGCGAATTTCAACGCTACACCCGCGAGGAATTAAACTACCTGGAGAACCGCCTGATGTACTTCTCGGGTCTGGTGTTGTTGACGCTGTTTGGTCT
>CAYTFA010000249.1:0-3807 GCA_964436755.1 uncultured Rhodocyclaceae bacterium
CTACGCCATCACCCGCCTGAAGAATTTCACCAAGACCCACTTCGCGGCCGAAGAGGCGTTGATGAAGGAGGCCGGCTATCCGCATCTGGCCGAACACATCGCCGAGCACGAAGCCTTTCGCGCCCGCCTCGCCGAAATCCACCTGAGGTCGATCGGCAACGACATCTCGCCGGAAACCGTGCGCTACCTCACGGACTGGCTGACCCACCACATCGTCGAAACCGACATGGCCTACGTGCCCAGCATCAAGAAGCTGGGCTGATCGCGTTCAGGCGGGCTTGACCTCGAACAGGGCCACGATGGCCTCGGCCACCTGCTCGGAGGCATCCGGGTAGGCACCCTCCTCCAGCATGTGCAGCGCCCGCGCACGGTCGCTCCGGGCGACTTCGAGCACCTCGGCGGCGCAGCGATGGAAGTAGGCGTGGCGCGACTTCAGCACGGCAAAGGCCGGCAACTGGCCGAAACGCTCGCCGCCGATGCCGTGGATCCACTGGCCGAGGGTGCACCTGTCGTCGCGGCCGACGTGGTCGGCCTCCAACTGCTCCTGGCTCTTGCCGCTGATGTAGGCGTGCAGCCGTTCCTTCCAGCGGACGTGGGTATCGATCGCCTCGCGGCCCTCGGCGGCGATAACGAACATGCGCGCCAGCAGCATCTTGACGCGCTCCGAGGTCCGCACGTAGTCGCCGCCGCGCAGCAGGCGCAGCGCCGTGTCCTTGTCGCCGGCCTGCGCCGCGCCGAGCACATCGCCGGCACAGCGGTGGAACTGAGCATGGTGCACCTTGACGTCGAAGAAGGTCTCGGAGAAGCCGAACTTCTCGCCGCCCTGGCCGTGGATCCATTTGCCCAGGGGGCACTGGTCATCGCGCGAAACGACCTCGACCTTGAGTTCCTCGGTACTGGTGCCGCCGATGTAGCTCTCGAGGCGGACCTTCCACTTCATGTGGGCATCCACCGCCGTCTTGAAGTTGAGGCCCGCCAGCTCGGCGCCCTTGTCGTCGCCCGCCGGAGCGGCCGCCGCGGCTGCCGCGGTGTCGCCCTTCACGATGCTCTTGAACCAGTCCAGCATACCCATGTCTGTAACCTTCCCTTGTTGTTCGAGGACGTCGGAGTCGGAGATCGGCAGGGGCAAGGCCGAAACGGAATTATCGTTTTATGCCTTTCGCAGGATATCGGATCGGCTGATGGCGGCAGCAGCGCCGTTGATCTGCTTCGTTTCTAGTACAGCACCTCGTTCCAGCGGCCCGATGACTTCAACGCACTCTGCACGCTCAGCCACTCGCGGCCCGAGCCCGCCAGGCGAACCATCGCCTGCTCGATGACCGCGAGCAGGTTCGCCGTGCCGGCAACGAACACGCGGGTGGTCGGCCGCCGCATCATCTCCCAGACTTCGGCGGCGTTCTGCTCCAGTGCCTGGTCGAGCGCCGCCGGCGCATCCAACGCCGGGCGCGGACTGACGGCCTGAAAGGCCTTGAACGTCGGCTGATCGAAGTAGAGCGAAAGGTCGTTGCTCTCATCGTTCATGTAGAGCATCTCGAGCGGCGTCTTCGCACCGTAGAACAGCCGGACGCGGCCCTGCCAGCCGCCGATCTTCTCGTAGATCTGCCGCACCAGCGTGCGGAACGGCGCGATGCCGGTGCCCATGCCCAGCATCAGGATGTCGGCCGACTTGTCCTCCGGAATGGAGAACGGGTAGCCGACGGGACCGGCGAACTGCAGCACGGTGTCGGGCTTCATGTCGCACAGGTAGTTGGAGGCGACGCCCTTGTACTCCTCGCCGTTGAACTCGTCGACGTAGCTGCAGCGACGCACGCAAATCGCGAACTGCGTGCCGCTGCTGCCACGTTCGACGTCCATCAGCGAGTAGACGCGGACGTGGAAGGTGTTGCCGAACTGCCCCGGCGCCATGACCCGGATGCAGTTGCCGATCGCCGCATCGAAGGACTGGTCCGCGGCGTGGAACACCAGGTGGCGCACTTCCTCACGCGAACTCTCCGGCGTGATGCGGCGCGACTGCTTGAGGACCGCGGTATAGGTACGCGCCGGCGGTGCGGCGGGAGGCTTCTGGGTTTGCATGGCCTGTGCTCCGAAGGTTGGACAGGATCAGGGGGCGGGCGGGCTGCCCGCCGGCGCACTGCACGAGGAATCGCTGCAGCCGCTGCCGGCGCTGCAGCTGCCGCACTTGCTGGTATCGCGGAAAGGACCGAGCTGGGGATTGCGCGCCGCAAAGGCCTTGTACAGGCGCTCGATCCCGATCCCGGCCAGCGAGATGCCGAAGATGACGGCAATTGCGCTCAAGTAGGTTGACATTCAGCCTCCCAGCCCGGCGAAGCCCATGAAGGACAGCGACAGGATGCCGGCCAGCATCAGGGACATCGCCGTGCCCTTCAATACGCCCGGTACGTCCGACAGTTCGATACGCTCGCGTACGCTGGCCAGCAGCACCAGCGCAATCGTAAACCCGATGCCGCCGCCGATCGCAAATGTCAGCGACTGCGCAAAATCGTATTCGCGCGCCGTCTGGAACAGCGCCACGCCAAGCACCGCGCAATTGGTGGTGATCAGCGGCAGGTAGATGCCGAGTGCGCGGAACAGCGCGGGGCTGCGCTTCTTGACGAACATCTCGACGAGCTGGACCGCCGCCGCGATGACCACGATGTAACAGATCAGGCGCAGGAACTCGAGATGCATGGCGCCGAGAATCACGTTCAGGGCGTAGGCGCTTACCGAGGCAATGACGATGACGAAGGTCGTGGCCAACCCGAGCGGAAAGGCCACGGCTACGCTGTGGGTCACGCCAAGGAAGGGACACATGCCAAGGAACATCGCCAGCACGAAGTTGCCGGAAAGGATGCTGGTGACGAGGATCTGGCCAAGCGATTCGCGGATCATGTCATTTCTCCTGCACCGCGGCAGCTTCTGCCGCCTTTTCGCGCCGCGCGCGCACAACGGCGAACAGCAGCAGCCAGCCGCCCATGACGAAGAATCCACCCGGCGGCAGTACCATCACCACCCAGGGCTGGAAGCCTGCGCCGAACAGCGGGATGCCGAGCAGCGCGCCGGCACCGAGGATCTCGCGCACGCCGCCGATCATGGTCAGGCCCAGCGTAAAGCCGAGACCCATCCCGGTCGCGTTGATCGCGGCGGCCATCGGCGTGCTGCGCGCCGCATGTGCCTCGGCGCGGCCGAGCACCAGGCAGTTGGCGACGATGAGCTGGATGTAGGCGCCGAGCGCCTCGTACAGTTCCAGGCTGATGGCCTGGATCGCATAGTCGACCACGGTGACGAAGGTGGCGATGATGACGATGAAGACCGCGATGCGGACCTCCTTGGGAATAACCATCCTCAGCAGCGATACCAGCCAGCAGGAGGCGGCGAGCACGAAGGTCGTTGCCAGGCCCATCGAGATCGAATTGACCGCCGAGACAGTGACCGCCAGCGTCGGGCACATGCCCAGCACCATGACGAACACCGGGTTGCGCTCCCAGATGCCCTCCATGAACTCGGTCCAGTTCCTGCCCTCGTAGCCCGTACCGGGGAAGCTCATGACTTGCTCCTGATCTTGTCCAGGTTCGGCACCAGGCGTGGCAGCAGCAGTTGCGCCGCATCGTTGATGCCCTTGCCGACCGCGCGCGAGGTGATCGTCGCACCGGCGATGGCGTCGATCTGCCAGGCCTGGGTCTTGGTCCCGTGCTTGACCACCTTGACCTCGTTCGCCAGAGCGGAAAGGTCCTTGCTGAGTCGCACGTCGAGCGCCTTGTCGTTGGCGAGAAAGTCGTTGTCCGTGATGATCTTGTTGCCGATGCCCGG
>CAYTFA010000250.1:0-3802 GCA_964436755.1 uncultured Rhodocyclaceae bacterium
GCGCGAGGGCCCAAGGACGGTAGGCCGCGCGTGGGTCGTCGATGCCCGAGGCGACGAGGCTGTTCTTCAACACGCCCTCGCCGCTGGCGATCCAGCGGCTGCCGGAATCGGCCAGGTGGCGCACGAACTCCTCGGACACCGCGCCTTCGGCCGGCCACATGCCGACCGGCGGCGCGCCGAAGCGGCGGGCATGGCTGGCACGCGCCGCATCGATATGCGCCCGCACGCGATTGCGTCCGCCCGGGTAAGCGGTGGCGAAGGGCAGCGTCGCCTCGGGCTGGCTCTCGCGGGCACAGCGGAAATCGAGCAGCAGCGGCGCCAGCGGATGCGTCTGCGGCGTCGCCGAAATTTCGACCTGGCCGCGCTCGGCCAGCGCACGCCAGCGCGGAATCAGGCCGGTCAGCAGTTCGCCGATGGCCTCCAGCAACTGGCGCCGGTCATGGGCGTCGTAACCCTGGCCGCGACTCATGAGGCGCACCAGCAGCGGATTGCGCCGGCGCTCGCTCTCGCCCGTCCAGGCCAGGTGGTACCAGGTGACGAGGTCGGAGAAGTAGGCACCGGACAGATAGCTGCAGTCGGTGTCGCTGCCCAGCGTCAGCAGCTGGTAGAGGTCGTGCAGGCGCTTGTAATGCGGAAACGGCGCCAGCATGGTCGCGTGGTTGCTGCGAAAGCAGGTGGTGAGCAGCAGGCGCCGGTCGTCCTCGCCAATGGTCTCCAGGTCCGGCGTCGCCAGAAGGCGCAGCAGCGGTTCGCGGAAGCGGCCGCTGGCAAACTGATCGGCGTAGTCTTCGATCTGCTCCAGCAGCACCGGGACAAAGTTGACCACGCAGCGCATCTGCGGATGGCGTTCGAGATGCGCCGCCATGTCGGAGTAGTCCTTCATGGCATGCAGGTACACCCAGGGCAGGATGAATTCGCCGCTCGCGGCACCGCTGCCGCCGGCTGCCGACAGCCCGTGGTCGCGGTAGTCCGGCTGGTGCATGTGCCAGAGGAAGACCAGGTCGAGGAATTTCATCTGCTGCGTCGGCGTGGGCGAGGTTGGGTCGGCGGCTGCTCAGCGTATGTGATGCACCTGCTGGCCAAGCATCTCGGGGGTGACCAGGGTGATGCCGCCCTCGCTGACATGGAAGCGCTTGGCGTCGGCGGCGCGGTCGTAGCCGATCAGCGTCCCCGGCGGCACGCGGCAATGCTTGTCCATGACCACCCGGTGCAGCTTGGCGCCGCGCCCGATGTCCACGTCGGGCAGGATCACCGACTCGGAAATCTCCGCGTAGCTGTGCACGTGCACGCGCGAGAACATCAGCGAGCGGCGCACCACGGCGCCGCTGATGATGTCGCCGCCCGAAACCATGGAATCGATGGCCATGCCGCGGCGCCCTTCGTCGTCGAAGACGAACTTCGCCGGCGGCAACTGCTCCTGGTGCGTCCAGATCGGCCAGTCGTCGTCGTAGAGGTTGAGTTCCGGCGTCACCTTGGTCAGTTCCATGTTGGCTTCCCAGTAGGCGTCGATGGTACCGGCATCGCGCCAGTACGGCGCCTGTCCAGGCTCGTTGCCGACGCAGGAGTTGGCGAAGTTGTGGGCGAACACGCGGTAGCGGCCAACGCAGTGCGGGATGATGTCCTTGCCGAAGTCGTGGGAGGACTTCGGGTCGTCATGGTCACGCACCAGCTGCTCGTAGAGGAAGTCGGCATTGAAGACGTAGATGCCCATGCTGGCCAGTGCGCGGTCGGGACGGCCGGGCATCGGTGGCGGCACCTTGGGCTTTTCGACAAAGGCGGAAACGCGGCGGTCGTCGGCGACGTGCATCACGCCGAAACCGGTTGCGTCGGCGATGGGCACGTCGATGCAGGCGACGCTGAGGTCGGCCTGACTCTCGACGTGCTCGGCCAACATGCGGCCGTAGTCCATCTTGTAGACGTGGTCGCCGGAGAGCACCAGGACGTGGCGCGGGCGGTTGCGACGGATCAGGTCGAGGTTCTGGTAGACGGCGTCGGCCGTGCCCTGGTACCAGTCCTCGCTCACCTGCTGCTGCGCCGGCAGGATGTCGATGAATTCGTGGAAGCGGCCATCGAGGAAGCTCCAGCCGCGCTGCAGGTGCTGGATCAGGCTTTGCGCCTTGTACTGGGTGGCGACGCCGATGCGACGGATGCCCGAGTTGACGCAGTTCGACAGCGTGAAGTCGATGATGCGAAACTTGCCACCGAAGGGGACGGCGGGCTTCGAGCGCCAATCGGTGAGCTGCATCAGGCGGCTGCCGCGGCCGCCGGCGAGGATGATGGCGAAGGCATGGTGGGTCAGCATGGCGTTGCTCATCGCACTGCTCCCCTGGTGCACCACGTCGATTTGCGGTCGATGATGCCGCTCGTTTCCTTGTTGGTCTGCATGGTCTTATCTCCCTTGCGGCTACAATCCGCACGATAGCAAAAAATTACTCTGCCCAAGCCCTTATGAAAGACAACAGTTGCGCTGCGTTGCTTGAGGCACGCGAGCACGATCCCTTCGCGGTGCTTGGCCTGCATGCCGTGGGCGCCGGGTGGCGCCTGCGTGTCCTGCGCCCCGGCGTCAGGACGGTGGCGCTGGTGATGGCCGACGATAGTCGGGCGATGCTGGAACGGCGGCCCGGTACCGATGTCTTCGAATGGCAGGGCAGCACACCTCCGCCGCGTCCCTGGCGCCTCGAAGTTGACGGCAGCAAGGTCCATGACGCCTATGCCTTTCCGCCGCAGCCGCCGGCCGATGATCTGTATCTCTTCAACGCCGGTCGCCTGTGCCAGGCCTGGCGCCGCCTTGGCGCCGTGCCGGAGACTCGCGACGGTGTCGAGGGCGTTTGCTTCCGCGTCTGGGCGCCAAACGCGGAACGCGTTTCCGTCGTGGGCGACTTCAATGCCTGGGACGGTCGGGTGCACCAGATGGCAACGCTGGGTGCCTCGGGTGTCTGGGAGCTGTTCGTTCCCGACCTGCGGCCCGGTGCGTTGTATCGCTTCGAACTGCGCCTGCGCGGAGGTGCGATCAAGCTCAAGAGCGACCCCTACGCCCGCGCCTTCGAGCGCCGGCCGGCCACTGCCTGCCGGGTAACGGCGCCGGCGGCCCATGCCTGGGGCGACGCGGCCTGGATGCAGAAGAGGGCCACAGCCGACTGGCTTGCCGCGCCGATGAGCGTCTATGAAATGCACCCCGGCAGCTGGATGCGCCATCCCGACCGCAGTTTCTACAGCTACCGCGAACTCGCCGCCAGCCTGGTGCCCTACCTGCGGGACATGGGCGATACCCACGTCGAATTCCTGCCGCTGATGGAGCATCCGCTCGACGAGTCCTGGGGTTATCAGTGCACGGGATTCTTCGCCCCCAGTTCGCGCTTCGGCGACGCCGACGACCTGCGTTTCCTGATCGACAGCCTGCACCAGGCGAATATCGGCGTGATCCTCGACTGGGTGCCGGGCCACTTCCCCGCCGACGACTGGGCGCTGGCCCACTTCGACGGCACGGCCTTGTACGAGCATGAGGATCCGAAGCAGAAGATGCACCCCGACTGGGGCACGCATGTCTTCAATTACGGCCGCAACGAGGTGCGCAGTTTCCTGCTCTCCTCCGCCGCCTACTGGCTTGCCGAGTTCCACGTCGATGCGCTGCGTGTCGATGCCGTGGCCTCGATGCTTTACCTCGATTACTCGCGCAAGCCCGGCGAGTGGACGCCGAACGTCCATGGTGGCCGCGAGAACCTCGAAGCGATCGCCTTCCTGCGCGAGCTCAACGAGATGGTGCACGCCGACTTTCCCGGTGCGCTGACCATCGCCGAGGAAT
>CAYTFA010000251.1:0-3797 GCA_964436755.1 uncultured Rhodocyclaceae bacterium
ACTTGCCGGAATCGACGATCACGCCGCCGATGCTGTTGCCATGGCCGCCGAGGTACTTGGTCAGCGCATGCACCACGATGTCGGCGCCGTGCTCGAAGGGACGGCACAGGTAGGGCGTCGGCACCGTGTTGTCCACGATCAGCGGTACGCCGGCATCGTGCGCCACCTTGGCCAGCGCGGCGATGTCGACCACGTTGCCCAGCGGGTTGCCGATCGACTCGCAGAACACCGCCTTGGTGCGACCGTCGATCAGCGGCTTGAAGCTGGCCGGATTGCGGTAGTCGGCAAAGCGCACCTCGATGCCGTACTGCGGCAGGGTGTGGGCGAACAGGTTGTAGGTGCCGCCGTAGAGCGTGCCGACCGAGACGATGTTGTCGCCGGCCTCGGCGATGGTCTGGATCGCGTAGGTGATCGCCGCCATGCCGGAGGCCACGCCGAGGGCGGCGATGCCGCCTTCCAGTTCGGCCATGCGCTTCTCCAGCACGTCGGTGGTCGGGTTCATGATGCGCGTGTAGATGTTGCCTGCCACCTTGAGGTCGAACAGGTCGGCGCCGTGCTGGGTGTTGTCGAAGGCGTAGGATGTCGTCTGGTAGATCGGCACCGCGACGGCCTTGGTGGTGGGGTCGGGGCTGAAGCCGCCGTGCACGGCGATGGTTTCTATTTTCATGTTCGGTCTCCCTCCGGGCGTTCGAAAAGGCGCAGTATAGGGTCATGCGATTCGCAATGAAATGGATTCTTTGTGCAGCGCTGCTGGGGGCCTCCGTGGCCTGGGCGCAGGCCCTGGACATCATCCAGCTGCACCACCGCGGCGCCGCCGAGCTTTTGCCCCAGCTTGCGCCCTTCGTCGAGCGCGGCGGGGCCCTGTCCGGCCTCGACGACAAGTTGTTCCTGCGCGCCTCGAAGCGCAACCAGGACGAGATCCGCCAGCTCGTCGCCGCGCTCGACACGCCGCCGCGCCGCCTGCTGGTCAGCCTGCGCCAGGATGGTGCGGAGGCGGGAACGGCGGCCGGTGCGGGCCTCTCCGGCCGCATCGAGACCGGATCCGGTGGCACCACGGTGTCCGGCCGAGGCCACCTTTACCAGGCCGACAGCCGGAGCCGGCGCGACATTTCCCAGCAGGTGCAGACCATCGATGGCGGGCGCGCCGCCATCCTTGTCGGCCAGAGCTATTTCCTGCCCATGCGCCAGCTCGTCGTCACCCCCGCCGGCGCCATCGTTTCGGAAACCCTGGTGCAGCGCGACCTCGGCACCGGCTTCGTGGTGCTGCCGCGCGTTTCCGGCGAACGCGTGACGGTCGAGATCAGCCCGCGCGACGACACGCCGGGGCCGCTGCCCGGCTCGGTTAACACGCAGCGCCTGTTCACCACGGTCAGCGGGCGGCTGGGCGAATGGATGGAGCTTGGCGGCGCGACGGGGGAACAGGATGCCAGCGGCAGCGGCATCGTGCGCTACGGCACGCGCTCGGCCTCGAGCCAGCGCCGGCTGCTGTTGAAGGTGGACGAACTGCCCTAGATCAGGGCCAGCCGAGCCTCGAGCCCGCCACCCTCGCGATTGTGCAGGGTTAGTTCGGCATCGAGCACGTCGGCAAGCTGCCTGGCGATCGCCAGGCCCAGACCCGTGCCGCCCGTGTCACGGTTGCGCGAAGCCTCGACGCGATAGAAGGGCTCGAACACCTTGTCCAATTCCACTTCCGGAATTCCCGGGCCGCGATCCCGTACCGCGATGTCCAGCCGGTCCGGCCCGGTGTCGACGGCAATCTCCACCTCATCGCCGAACTTGAGGGCGTTGTCCACGAGGTTGCCGAGCAGGCGCCGCAGCGTACGCGGGCGGGTTGCCACCGGCTGCCCGCAGGTGCCGCCCAGGGCCACCATGCGCCCGCCGTCGGCGTAATCCGCCACCAGGGCAGCGAGCAGGGCATCGATGTCGGTCATCAGCACGTCCTCGCGCGGGGCGGCTAGGCCGCCCGCATAGGCGAGCCCTTCCTCGACCAGCGCCTGCATTGCCGCGAGGTCGTCGAGCATGCGCTCGCGCAGGGTCTCGTCGTCCATCAGCTCGGCGCGCAGCCGCATGCGCGTGATCGGCGTCTGCAGGTCGTGGCTTACTGCGGCAAGGATGCGCGTGCGCTCGGCAAAGTGCGCGCGCAGACGTTCCTGCATGGCGTTGAAGGCGGCCGCGGCATCGCGCACCTCACGCGGGCCTTCCTCGGCCAGAGGCGGCCGGTCGAGGTCCTCGCCCAGTTCCTGCGCCGCCTCGGCCAGCCGCGTCAGCGGGCGTGTCGCCATGCGGACCGCGATCAGCGTGACCATCGCCACACCGACCAGCAAGGCCGCCAACGCCGCAAGGATGCGCGCCGGCGGTGGCGCCGGCAGCGGCGGTGTCGTCTCGACGTAAAAGGGGCTGCCATCGGCCAGCCGTGTGCCGAGGTAAAGGTAAGGCCGGTGCTGCTCGCCGCTGTAGGCTGCGCGCAGTTCGAGCGCGCGCCCGCCCATTGCGTCGCGCAGGCGCCGCCACGCGGGGTGGTCGAGGTCGTCGGCAAGAGCCCTTCCCTCGGGCAGCGTGCCGAGGGCGAATCGGTACTGCATCCGCTGCAGGCCGTCCAGCACATGCGCACGCTCGGCAGGCGGGACGCGGTCCATCAGGGCGACCACCGTGGCCACGTCGAGCGCGACCTGGTCGAAATGCGCATCGCGCGCAACGTGCCCGCGCTCGCCCTGGTACAGCCACGCGGCGACGCCGAGCACGACGGCGAGGCCGACCAGCCAGATCAGCATGAGCCGGCGGAACAGGCTGTGCGGGCCGTGGCGATGCCGGAGATCGCGGCGTGCGCAGCGGCGCTTGCGCCGGCTCACGGTGCCTCCGCCTCGGTGACCGCCGCCGCCAGCACATAGCCCTCGCCGCGCTGCGTCTTGATGATGCGGGGTTCGCGCGCGTCCTCGCGCAGGCGCTGGCGCAAGCGGCTCACCAGCAGGTCGATGGAGCGGTCGAAAGGCTCGGCTTCGCGCCCCTGGGTCAGTTCGAGCAACTGGTCGCGCGTCAGCACGCGCTGCGGATGGGCGAGTAGCACCGCCAGCAAGCGGTATTCCGCGCCGGAGAGCGGCACGGCCACACCGTCGCCATCGATCAGGTGGCGCGCCGCGGTGTCCAGCCGCCAACCGGCGAAGGCGAGCTGGCGTGCACGCGGTGCCGCTTCCGCGGCCAGGTTGCGCGGCAGCGCGCGGCTGCGGCGCAGGATGGCCCCGATCCGCGCCAGCAGTTCGCGTGGCACGAAGGGCTTGGTGAGGTAGTCGTCGGCGCCGAGTTCGAGGCCGACGATGCGGTCCATGTCGTCGCCGCGCGCCGTCAGCATCAGGACAGGCAGGCCGGCATGTGCAGGCGCCGCGCGCAGCCAGCGGCAGAGCGCGAGGCCGTCCTCGTCGGGGAGCATGATGTCCAGCACCACCAGGTCGAAGCGGCCGTTCTCCAGGGCCGCACGCATGGCGCGGCCGTCACCCACTGCCGTGCAGCGCAGACCCTGCTTCTCCAGGTAGCTGGAGAGCAGGCTGCGGATCTCCCTGTCGTCGTCGACGACGAGGATATGGTCCGGAACGGGAGCGGAGGCAGACATGGGGGCGCGGGGTCACGGTCAGGGCGAAGGCGGCGATGAGATACGTCTGAGAGGTTTTCGTGAAGTTCATGGGAATGGAGTCAGTGGGTTAAAGTTGAAATGGGAGTTCAGTGGGAGTGCCCGCCACCCTTGGTCGCGCGGAGTTCGATGAGCCAGAGGGTTTGGACCGGTGTGGTCACGACCTGGTCGCCGG
>CAYTFA010000252.1:0-1437 GCA_964436755.1 uncultured Rhodocyclaceae bacterium
ACCGAACTGCAGATGCAGGCGCTGGGCCACTACGCCCTGCCCTACCTGCATGAAGGACTCGACGGGGCATGGCAGGGCGACCCCGCCATGCCCGCCTATGGCGAGCATGCCCCTCCCTTGTCAGGGCACTACTTCAACTACCGCAAGACGACGATCTACGGCGGTTCCAACGAAATCCAGAAGAACATCATCTCGCAGATGATCCTCGGACTCTGACAAAGGCACGCAGATGAACTTCGAGTACACGGAAGAACAGATTGCCCTGCAGGACACCCTGCGCCGCTTCTTTTCCCGCGACTACGGCTTCGAGCATCGGCGCACCGTCGCTGCGTCGGCCGACGGCTTCGACCGCTCGGCATGGAAGACCTATGCCGAGCTCGGGCTGCTCGCGCTGCCCTTCCCGAGCGACCAGGGCGGACTCGACGGCAGCGCCGTCGACGTCCAGCTCGTCATGGAACTGCTCGGACGCGGCCTGGCGCTCGAACCCTACCTGGCCACGGTCGTCCTCTGCGGCAGCCTGATCCGCGACTCGGCGACCGCAGCGCAGCGCGAGGCCGTCCTCCCCGCCATCGCCGGCGGCGAAGCCCTGCTGGCACTGGCCCATTACGAGCCCGGCCAGCGTTACGACAGCGACCGCATTGCCACCACCGCAACCCGTGCCGGAACCGGCTGGCGGCTCGACGGCGCCAAGGCCGTGGTGCTGGGCGCGCCGTCGGCCGACCGCTTCATCGTTTCTGCCGTCGCAGCCGAGGGCCTATCGCTGTTCCTGGTCGACGCCGGGGCGCCCGGCCTTGCGGTGCGCGGCTACCCCACTCAGGACGGTGCGCGCGCCGGCGACCTGCAACTGGCCAGCGTCGAAGTCGCCGCCGATGCCCTGGTCAGCAAGGCCGGCGACGGCCTGGAAGCCGTCGAGCGCGCGCTCGATCACGCCAATGCGGCGCTATGCGCCGAGGCGGTCGGCATCATGGGCGCGCTCAACGAAATCACGCTCGAATACCTGAAGACGCGCAAGCAGTTCGGCGTGCCGATCGGCAAGTTCCAGGCGTTGCAGCACCGCATGGCGGACATGGTGATCGCCACCGAGCAGGCACGCTCGATGGCGACCCTTGCCGCCGTCCGCGCCGACTCGAAGGACCCTGCCGAGCGCCGCCGCGCCGTTTCCGCCGCCAAGGCCTACGTGCTGCAGTCGGCACGCCTCGTCGGCCAGCAGGCAGTGCAGCTGCACGGCGGCATGGGCGTCACCGACGAGCTGATCGTCAGCCACTACTTCAAGCGACTGACCATGATCGGCCTCACCTTCGGCGACATGGATTTCCACCTCGGGCGCTTCAGCGACTCGCTGCTCGCTGCATGAGCGCGTCCGCGATCGTCAATCGAAGGGACCTCGACTTCCTGCTGTTCGAGGTCCTCGATGCCGAGGCGCTGACGCGCCACGCG
>CAYTFA010000252.1:1447-3797 GCA_964436755.1 uncultured Rhodocyclaceae bacterium
CCGAGCACAGCCGGGAGACGTTTGCCGCGGTGCTCGATACGGCGGAAGCGATCGCTGCCGAGAAGTTCGCACCCCACAATCGTGCAGCGGACGAGAACGAACCGCGCTTCGACGGTGAGCGGGTCACGGTCATCCCCGAGGTCGGCGACGCCCTGAAGGCCTTTTGCGACGCCGGCTTCATCGCTGCCGCCCACGACTACGAGCGCGGCGGCATGCAACTGCCGGTACTGATGACGCAGGCCGCGTTCTCGCTGTTCAAGGGCGCCAACGTCGGCACCGCCGCCTATCCCTTCCTCACCATTGCCAATGCCAACGTGATCCACCGCTTCGGCAGCGAGGAACAGCGGCGCCGCTACCTCGCACCACTGCTGGCGGGGCGCTGGTTCGGCACCATGGCGCTGACGGAGCCGCAGGCCGGCTCCAGCCTTTCCGACATCGTCACCCGGGCGACGCCCAACGAGGACGGCAGCTATTCGATCACGGGCAACAAGATCTTCATTTCCGCCGGGGACCACGAGCTGTCGGAAAACATCATCCATCTGGTGCTGGCCAAGATTCCCGGCGGTCCGCCGGGCGTCAAGGGCATCTCCCTGTTCATCGTGCCCAAGTTCCGCGTCGACGCCGAGGGGCGCATCGGCGCACGCAACGACGTCACACTGGCCGGCCTCATCCACAAGATGGGCTACCGCGGCACCACTTCGACCATGCTGTCTTTCGGCGAAAAGGGCGAATGCCGCGGTGAGCTGGTCGGCAAGCCGCACACGGGCCTGTCCACCATGTTCCACATGATGAACGAGGCGCGCATCGGCGTCGGCATGGGCGCGGTGATGCTCGGCTACCGCGGCTACCTCGCCTCGCTCGACTATGCGCGCGAGCGGCCGCAGGGACGCGCGCCGACGGCCAAAGACCCGTCCGCGCCGCAGGTGCCCATCATCGACCACGCCGATGTCAAGCGCATGCTGCTGGCGCAAAAGGCCTACGTCGAGGGCGGCTACGCCCTGTGCCTGTACTGCGCCCGCCTGGTCGACGAGCCGCGCGTCGGCGAAGGCACGGCGGCAACCGAAGCCGGTCTGCTGCTCGACCTGCTGACGCCGATCGCAAAGTCATGGCCGTCGCAGTGGTGCCTGGAAGCCAACAGCCTCGCCATCCAGATCCATGGAGGCTATGGCTACACGCGCGAATACCCGGTCGAGCAGTACTACCGCGACAACCGCCTCAACCCGATCCACGAGGGCACCCACGGCATCCAGGCCCTCGATCTGCTTGGCCGCAAGGCCGTGATGGACGGCGGCGCCGCCATCAAGCTGCTGGCCAGGGAGATGCAGCAAACGATGGCAGAGGCCGCCGCCGACCCCCTGCTCGAACCCCATGCCGCGGCGCTGGGCGCAGCTGTCGCGGACGCGGGCGCCTCCCTCGAGTGCCTCTCCCCGGTGCTCGCGCGCGACCCGACGCTGGCCCTGGCGAACGCGACACTTTTCCTCGAGGCCTTCGGCCACACGGTGATCGCCTGGATCTGGCTGCGCCAGGCACTTGCCGCACAGCGCGGCCTGGCGCGCGGCGAGGCCGCCGATGCCGCCTTCTATCGTGGCAAGCTGGCGGCCTGCCGCTGGTTCTTCCGCTGGGAACTGCCCAAGACGCGGCAATGGCACGAGTTGCTGCGCAGCCTCGACGACACCACCCAGACCATGCCTCCCGAATGCTTCTGAACATGAATGCCATCCCCCCTCCCCCCTTCCCGAGGAAGGCGGTGACGCCTGTCCGCTTCGCCTCATCTCCGTCGGCGGCGCGCCCTGCGGGCGGCCCCGCGACCGCGCAATGAGCCACCCCAACATCCTCGTCACCGACAGCGACGGCATCGTCACGATCGAAATCAACCGCCGCGACAAGAAGAACGCGATCGCCGCCGACATGTATCGCGCGATGAGCGCCGCGCTGTGCGACGCACGCGAGCGGCACCACGTCCGGGTGGTGGTGCTGCGCGGGCAGAACGACCTGTTCACCGCCGGCAATGACCTCGGCGATTTCCTGCGGCGTAAGGCAGGCGACCCGAGCGCCGCGATTCCCTTCCTGCATCTCCTGGCCGCCTTCGAGAAGCCGCTGGTGGCGGCCGTCGGCGGCAATGCGGTGGGGATCGGCACGACGCTGCTGCTGCACTGCGACCTGGTGTATGCCGCCGACAATGCCCTGTTCCAGTTGCCTTTCGTCAATCTCGCGCTGTGTCCCGAGGCCGGCTCCAGCCTGCTGCTGCCGCGCCTCGCCGGCCACCAGCGGGCCGCCGAACTGCTGCTGCTCGGCGAACCCTTTGATGCCGCGACCGCTTGCTCCGCAGGCTTCGTCAATCGGGTGGTCG
>CAYTFA010000253.1:0-3784 GCA_964436755.1 uncultured Rhodocyclaceae bacterium
TCGCCACCTGCGCGACGGGCCAGCGCCAGTCGCCGATCGACATCCGCGATGGCGTGAAGGTCGGGCTCGAAACCATACGCTTTGAGTACAAGCCGACGTCCTTCCGCATCGTCGACAACGGCCATACGCTGCAGGTCAATGTCGGCGAAGGACTCGGCTTGCGCATCATGGGCAAGCGCTACGAGCTGGTGCAGTTCCATTTCCACAAGCCTTCGGAAGAGCGCGTTAACGGCAAGGTCTACGACATGGTGGTACACCTCGTCCATCGCAACGACGAGGGGCAACTGGCTGTCGTCGCAGTCCTTCTGGAGAAGGGTGGCGAGCACCCATTGATCCAGACGTTGTGGAACAACATGCCGCTCGACAAGGACCTGGAGGTGGCGCCCGTCGAGCCGATCGATCCCTCGGCGCTGCTGCCCGAGAACCGTTCCTACTGGACTTACATGGGCTCGCTGACGACGCCGCCATGCACCGAGGGCGTGCTGTGGATGGTGCTCAAGCAGCCGCAGCAGGTGTCCGGCGAGCAGGTGTCGGTGTTCTCCCGCCTCTACAAGAACAACGCCCGTCCAGTACAGCCGACCAACGGCCGCCTGATCAAGGAGTCGCGCTAGGCGCGGCGGCGTTTCCTGTCTTCCGTCGCGGCAATCAGCGGAAGTAGCCGATCTTCTTCAGTGCGTCGCTGATCCGCTTGGCGAGTTCGGCGTGGCCGGCGGCGTTGGGGTGCAATTGGTCGCCCTTCAGGCGTGCGTCGGACAGGACGTCGGGCAGTGCATCCTCGACCAGCGGAACCCCCTTGTCCTTGGCCACATCCCGATAGAAGTCCGCGGCCGACAGGTTGTTGAAAAAGGCGCCCGCGACGCTGGGCCGGGGTGTCGCAAGCAGAACGACCTGGGCGCCGCTCGCCTTGCCCAGATCCACCATGCGCCCGAGGTTCGCCACGGTCTGCGCCTGCGGCAGGCGCCTCAGCATGTCGTTGCCGCCCAGCGTGACCAGCACGAGTTGCGGTTTGTGTTCCTCGAGCAGTGGGGGCAGGCGGGCTAGGGCCTCGGCGCTGGTGTTGCCGCTGACGCCGGCGTTGATGACCTGCCAGCCGGTCTTCTGCGCCAGCAAGGCCGGCCAGGCTTCGTTTGGCTGGACGCCGTGCGGCGCGGTGAGGCTGTCGCCAAGCGCCAGCACGCGGCTTCCGCTTGCCAGCGGAGCCTGTTTGGGTTGGCTGCAGCCAAGCGCGACGATGGCCGCGACGGCAGCCAGCAGAAAGCCGGTGGCGCGGCCAAGCGTGCCTTGGATAGTGGCGCGTCTGCCTTCCATTGGCGGGAGCTTAGCGCTTGGCTTGCCTCCCCTGCCCGCGCAGGGCTTGACCGGGGCGAAATTATCCATATACTGACTGACCAGTCAGTTATTAAGGCCTCCATGGAAACCGCCACCCCCGTACGGCAACGCCGAAAGGAAGCCCGCCCCGCCGAGCTGGTGGCTGCCGCCCTCCAGCTCTTCGTCGAGCGCGGCTTTGCCGGTACGCGTTTGGATGACGTGGCGCTTCGCGCCGGCGTGTCGAAGGGGACCTTGTATCTCTACTTCGACTCCAAGGCCGACCTCTTCAAGGCCGTCATCCGCGAGGGCATCGTGCCCATCATCGAAGAGGGGGCCGGGATCGTGGAGCGCTTCCAGGGTGGGGCCGCCGACCTGCTGCGGCTGCTCGTCACCGAGTGGTGGCAGCGCATCGGCTGTTCCGAACTGGCCGGCGTGCCCAAGCTGATGATCAGCGAAGCGGGCAACTTCCCGGAACTTGCCGCCTACTACAACGACGCCGTGATCGTTCCCGGTCGCGACCTGATGCGACGCACGCTGATGCGCGGCATCGCCAGCGGGGAGTTTCGACCCATCGACGTGGAGCGGGCGATCGACGTGATCTTCGCGCCGCTGCTCATGCTGGTGATCTGGCGCTACTCGCTGGGGCCGTGTAGCGGCCTGGCGCACGATCCCGAAGCCTTCCTGCAGACCCACCTCGACCTTGCGCTCAACGGCCTCGCGGCCGGACGCGCGTGAGGCAGCCCTGCCCGCCCCGCGCGAAACCTCCTCCCCGAGAGGCCACATGAAACCCTACGCCCTGTTCCTCCTTCCCTTGCTCCTGGCCGGCTGCAGTGAAGCGCCGCCACCGCCGGCGCAGCCCAAGCTGGTCCGGGTGCTGAAGATAGGGAGCGGCGACCCGGCCGCGGACCCGTCCGGCCGTACCTACAGCGGCGAAGTCCGCGCGCGCATCGAGACGACCCTAGGGTTTCGCATCGGCGGCAAGCTGGTCGAGCGCCTGGTCGACGCGGGCAGCGTGGTCAAGCCGGGGCAGCCGCTGGCACGCCTCGACCCGGTCGATGCGCGCTTGCAGGCGGCGCAGGCGGAGGCGCAACGCGCGCTGGCCGAGGCGGACCTGCAGCGCTATCGCGACCTGAGGGAAAAGAACTTCATCAGTGCGTCGGCGCTCGATGCCCGCGAGACGGCCTTCAAGGCGGCCGATGCCCAGGCTGCGCTGGCAAGGAACCAGGCGGCCTACACGACGCTGGTCGCGGATCGCGCCGGTGTGATCGGCCAGGTGCTGGCGGAGCCCGGCCAGGTGGTGTCGGCGGGGCAGGGTGTGTTTCGCATGGCGCCGGATGGCGAGCGCGAGGTGGCGATCGCCTTGCCGGAGAACGAGGTGGCAGCACTCAAGGTAGGCCAGCCGGCGACAGTGAGCCTCTGGTCGAACAACGGCAACGGCGCGCCCGCCCTCGTCGGCAGCGTGCGCGAAATCGCGCCGATTGCCGACCCGGTGACGCGCACCTACGCGACACGGATCAGCCTGCGCGGTGCAGATCCCCGCCTGCCCCTCGGCATGTCTGCGACGGTTCGCTTTGCGCAAGGCACGTCCGGGCCGGCGCAGCGCATCGTTCCCCTTACGGCGATCATCCAGAAGGGCGATCAGCCGGCGGTATGGAAGGTTGGCGCCGACGCTTCGGTCAGCCTGCAGCCCGTCGCTGTAGCGGGCTACGATGACCGCGGCGCCATCGTCTCCGGCCTCACCGACGGTGACACCGTGGTCGCGGCCGGCGCCAACCTGCTCGTTCCCGGCGAGAAGGTGCGCATCGCTACCCGGACGCCGGCCCAATGAAGCAACTGAACCTTTCCGAATGGTCGTTGCGCCATCCTTCGATGGTGGTCTACCTGATGATCGTCTTCATGGTCGGCGGCGTGCTGTCCTTTCTCCAGCTCGGGCGCGCCGAAGATCCTGACTTCACCTTCAAGGTGATGGTGGTACGCACGCTCTGGCCGGGGGCCAGCGCCGCACAGGTGGAGCAGGAACTCACCGAGCGCATCGAGAAGAAGCTCGCCGAGACGCCCTGGATGGATGTGATCCGTTCTTCGTCGAAGCCGGGCGAATCGCTCGTCATCCTCATCCTCAAGGATTTCACCCCAAAGGCCGAGGTACCCGAGGCCTGGCGCCAGGTACGCAAGAAGCTCGACGATATCCGCCACACGCTGCCTGCAGGGGTGCAGGGTCCCTTCCCCAACGACGAATTCGGCGACGTCCAAATAAAGATCTTTGCGCTCACCGCGCGCGACGACAAGGCCGGCTACACGATGGGCGACCTGCGCCGCGAAGCGGACCGCCTGGCGCGCGAGTTGCGGCGGGTGCAGGACGTGAAGAAGATCGAACTCATCGGCGTGCAGGACGAGAAGATCTACATCGACGTCAGCCCGGCCCGGCTGGCGGCGATGGGGCTGGTGCCGACCCAGGTGTTCGATGCCCTGCAGCGGC
>CAYTFA010000254.1:0-3784 GCA_964436755.1 uncultured Rhodocyclaceae bacterium
TTGCGGATGCTCTGTCAGCTTCAGCGTTACCGCAGGCCGCTTGGAATCGGCGGTCTCGAGCGGATTGCCGGCTTCCTGCCAGCCGTCGATGCCGTCATGGAACACGGAGACGTTGCGACCGCCGAAATACTGGATGGTGAAGCGTCCGAAATACGCATAGGGATTGCCGCGATCCGCGTAGACCACGACTTCACGCGCCGGATCGATGCCGGCGTTGCCGAGGATCTTTTCCACTTGGGCCTTGTCGATGAAATCCTCGGTGACCGGATTGCGCAGCACGCTTCCGGCGTCGCCGATGCTGACGGCGCCGGGGATGTGACCCTTGCGATAGAGCGGCGCGGCGCGCACGTCCCAGACGATGGCGCCGCGGGCGATGGCGGCCTTGACGCCCGCGGCGTCGAGGATGGCGTTGGCATGGCCGGGCAGTGCGAACAGCAGGGTGGCGAGGGCGAGTGCGACCTGGCCGAGGATTCGGGGAAGCATGTTGTGGTCTCCTGGGGGTGGGGGCGGGTCCATTATGGGAGCCGCGTCGACGCGGTCAAGCTGCTGTGCAGCAAATGGCTGCCTTCCGGTATCATCCGCGGCTCGAGGAACGATGCGGGAGTACGGCGGTGGAGCAACAGGTCAGCGTGGTTTTGAAGAGCGGCGAGCGTTTCGATTTCCCGCTGGCGGCCGACCAACTGGCCGGGATCGATCCGGTCGCGGCGCGCCACTGGATTGGCGAGGAGTTCGTCAAGGCCGGCCTCGAACCGCCCAATCCCATGGGCAAGATGCTCCTGGTGGACCAGATCCTCCTGCTCGCGGCCAATTTCAAGCCTGCCGACTACCATCCGGCCACGCCGGCGGTGCACCAGTTTCTCTGCGCCTCGCTCAAGGCCATGGGCCGGCCCAGCCTGACCATCGACCTCCAGTCGTACCGGCTCTAGGCGCGCCTTCGGCGCGCAACGAGGCAGGCGGCCGCGGCGAACGCCAGGGCCAGTGCGTTGCCCCAGCGCGCGTAGGGCGTCATTCCCGATCGACCCTGCGCCTGCACCTGCAGTGCCGCCGCCTTGAACGGCGGCAACGCGGCGGCAATCGATCCGTCGGGATTCACCATGGCCGTCATGCCCGTGTTGGTGGCGCGCAGCATCACGCGGCCGGTCTCCAGCGCGCGCAGGCGGGCGATCTGCAAGTGCTGCGGTTGTGCCAGGGAATCGCCGAACCACGCCGTGTTGGAGAGGTTCACCAGCAGCGTCGCCGCCGGCAGCGAGTCCAGCAATTCCTCGCCGAACAAGTCCTCGTAGCAAATGTTGGGCGCGACGCGCTGGTCGGCGACGAGCAGGGGCTCCTGCCGCGCGCGACCGGCGCTGAAGTCGGACATCGGGATGCTGGCGAAGCGGAAGAACCACGCGAAGCCGGGCGGCGCATATTCGCCGAAGGGCACCAGGTGCCGTTTGGCGTAGGCGGTCGGCACCAGTAGCTGCGTCAGCGCCACGGCGCCATTGGTATAGCCGCCGTCGGCGGTCGCCACGGCGACGCCGATCAGCGCATCGCCGTGACGCGTGAGGCCCCGCAGCACGTCGCGCGGCACTTCGTTGAAGAACAGCGGCAGGGCAGTTTCCGGAAGCACGGTAAGCTGGGCCGGATTGGCGTGCGCCAGGCCGAGATAGGTCTCGACGGAAAGCGGCAGGCGGCGCGGATCCCACTTAAGGCTCTGCGGTATGTTCCCCTGCAGCAGGCTGACGGTGACCGGTGTGCCGACCGGTTGCGTCCAATCCATCATGCGCAGCAGCGCGCCGCCGCCGATGACCAGCAGCGCCGCCAGCCAGGCCGAGGGTCGCCGCCATGCGCTGGCGCCCATCGCACCCAGCAGCGCGACGAGAAAGCCGACGCCATACACGCCGAGCACGGCGGCCCACCCGGCGAGCGGGCTGGGCGGGCTTTGCGAATAGCCCACGGCAAGCCAGGGGAACCCCGTGAACACACTTCCGCGCAGCCACTCGGAAAGGGTCCAGACTCCGGCGAACAGCAGGGGATCGCGCCCGCCGTCGCGCCGCCAGCGGGCGAAGCCCCAGCCGGCCAGCGCTGGAAACGCGGCAAGGTAAAGGCAGAACAGGAGCGTGGCGGTGGCGGCGAGCGGCGGCGCCATGCCGCCGAACTGCGACAGGCTTACGTAAACCCAGGACACGCCGACGAGGAAGGCCCCGGCGCCCCAGGCCAGGCCGAGCACGGCCGCATCGCGTGGCTTGGCGGCGCGGCGCCAGAGCAGGAAGAGCAGGCCCAGGTTGACCAGCGACAGCGGCCAGGCGGGGACATAGGCATCGAACGGGGCGAAGCCGAGGACGCTCGCGGCGCCCAGCGCGAAGGCCCCTGCGGCGGCACGCGCGGAGGTGGCGCTGCGCTGCGTGCTCATCCCTCGCCGGGGAGTGGGGCCAGCGGCAGGTCCTTCTGCGGGTCGACGAGCAGGGTATGCACGCGACGGCTGTCGGCGCGCAGGACCTGCATGCGCAGGCCGCCGATGACGATGCTCTCGTTGCGCTTGGGCAGGCGCCCGAGGTGGTGGATGACGAGGCCGCCGACGGTGTCGTAGTCTTCATCGGGGAACGCCGCGCCAAAGGCGGCGTTGAAGTCGGCAATTTCGGTGAGCGCCTTGACGCGATAGCGTCCGGTGTTGTCGCGTACGATGTTATCGGCGGTTTCGTCGAAGTCGTATTCATCCTCGATGTCGCCGACGATCTGCTCGAGCACGTCTTCGATGGTGACCAGCCCGGCAACGCCGCCATACTCGTCGACGACGATGGCCATGTGGTTGCGCGAGGCGCGGAACTCGCGCAAGAGCACGTTGAGCCGCTTCGATTCCGGGATGAAGATGGCCGGCCGCAGCATGTCGCGCAGGTCGAACTCCTTGCCGGCGAAGTAGCGCAGCAGGTCCTTCGCGAGCAGGATGCCGAGCACGTCGTCCTTGCTCTCGCCGATGGCGGGGAAGCGCGAGTGTGCGGTTTCCAGCACGGTTTCGACGATCCGCTCGGGCGGGTGCTCGATGTCGACGACATCCATCTGCGCGCGCGGCACCATGATCTCGCGCACGGCGACGTCGGCGACGGAAAGGGCGCCCTCGATGATCGACAGGGCGTCGGCGTCCATCAGGTGGCGCTCGAAGGCGCCGCGCAGCAGGACCAGCAGTTGTTCCCGGTCCTCCGGCTCGCGTGAGAGCAGCGCGCCGAGGCGCTCGATCAATCCGCGCCGACTGGAAGGGTCCATTTCAGGAATAGGGATCGGGATAGCCGAGGCGATCGAGGATCAGTCGTTCCATCGCTTCCATGCGTTCGGCGTCGTCGCGGGAGGTTTCGTGGTCGTAGCCCTGCAAATGCAGCATACCATGCACCACGAGGTGGGCGTAGTGCGCCGGTGCGGGCTTTCCCTGCGCTCGCGCCTCGTCCTCGACCACCGGCCGGCACAGCACGAGGTCACCGCAAACGCGCGCGCCGGAGTCGTCGTAGGGAAACGACAGCACGTTGGTGGCGCGATCGCGCCCGCGGTAGTCGTGGTTGAGCCGGCGCCCCTCGACGGCATCGACGAAGCGCACGGTCACTTCGGCGGGCAGCGCGCAGGCGGCGCGTACCCAGCGCCGCACGTCGGCTGCGGATGGCGCGCCGGTGCGCCCCGCCGGGTACGGCACGGACAGGCCGAGCGGCGGCAGGCGCCGCGGCCTTGCTTCAGCCGGCCTGTTCGTAGGCATCGACGATGCGCGCCACCAGCGGATGGCGCACGACGTCCTTGGCGTCGAATTCGGTGAAGGCAAGCC
>CAYTFA010000255.1:0-3782 GCA_964436755.1 uncultured Rhodocyclaceae bacterium
AGCAGGATGCGGCGGACACCGCCGCCCGCCTTCGCTCCAAGCTGAGGCATGGACTGAAACACGGCGTTATGTTCGCTGTCGATGGGCAGCAGCACCGCACCTCCACGCCTAACCTCCTCCATAAACAAGGTGCCGGCCATGACCAGCGCTTCCTTGTTGGCGAGCAGCACGCGCTTGCCGGTACGCGCTGCTGCCAGGGTGGGCTCCAGCCCGGCGGCGCCGACGATCGCTGCCATGACGGCATCCACCTCCGGCAGGCCCGCCACGTGCACCAGCCCGGCCGGACCGTGCAGTACCTCGATGCGCAAGCCTTCACCCCGCAACGACTGCTCCAGGCGAAGGGCGTCTTCGGGCGAACCGACGACGGCATAGGCGGGCCGAAAGCGCCGGCACTGCTCAGCCAGTACGGCGACCTGCCTGTGGCCCGTCAATGCCACCACCTCGAAGCGGTCGGGATGGCGGGCAACCACGTCCAGGGTACTGACCCCTATCGATCCCGTGGCGCCTAGAACCGCGAGCTTCATGGGCGTACCAGGTACAGGACGAGCGCGGCCAGGGGCAGCGTCGAGGTCAGGGCGTCGATGCGGTCAAGGACACCGCCATGGCCGGGTAGCAGGCCGCTGCTGTCCTTGATGCCGGCCTGGCGCTTGAGCAGCGACTCGAACAGGTCGCCCATCACGCTCACCGCGGTGAGCAGAAGCAGCAATGCCGCGAGCACGGGCAGGGAGAAAGACAGCCTGGCGCCAAGCGGCGTCGCGGCAATCAGCACCGTCCCGTATGCCAGTACACCAGCCACGGCGCCCGCGACGCCCTCCCAGGTCTTGCCCGGGCTGATCGTCGGTGCCAGCTTGTGCCGACCGAAAGCGCGCCCGGCGAAGTAGGCGGCAATATCCGCCACCCAGACCAGCGCCATGGCCGCGAGCAGGAACCAAACGCCCGACGAAAAAAGTGCCTCCATCGCGGCCCAGGTGGGCAGAATGACCAGCGCCCCCATGGCATAGCCGAAGGCATCGTTCCCCGCCAGTGTCCACTTGCGCCACAGCCAGAGCGGCACCAGCAACGCCCCTGGCCGCATCGTCCTGCCGTAGAGTAGCCAGAACGCGACTGAGAGGCCCAGCAGCAGCGGCACGAGACCCGCCGCATTGGCCGAGATCTGCCAGCAGAACAGAACCAGCACGCCGCCGTACATCACCCGCGCCGGACCGTCCTGGCGCATCAGGCCGGCCCACTCCCAGCCGGCCAGGGCGGCGATCGTGGCAAACAGGACCGACGGCGCCGGTGGCGGCAGCGCAAAGAAGACTATCGCGAGCCCGGCGACCAGCACCAGGGCCGTGATTACCCGGGTCCTAAGCATCGCCGTCGGCAGCCGGCGACACGGGGGCCGACGCCGCGGCGCGGGTCCGTTCGAGCAGCTGCTCGCTGGTGCGGCCGAAACGCCGCTCGCGGCGCCGATACGAGGCGATCGCGGCGTCGAGCGCCGCGGCGTCGAAATCCGGCCACAAGGCGTCGGTGAAATGGAATTCACTGTAGGCAAGCTGCCAGAGCAGGAAATTGCTGATACGCTGCTCGCCGCCGGTACGGATGAAGAGGTCCGGCTCGGGTGCATAGGCCATCACCAGGTGCGGCGCCAGATCGGCCTCGCCATAGTTCCCGGCCTTTTCCGGGTGCGCCAGGGCTAGCTGGTTCATCGCCTGCAGGATGTCCCAGCGCCCGCCATAGTTGGCGGCAATGGTCAGTGTCAGGCGTGCATTGTTGGCGGTCTTGGCCTCGCCTTCGCGGATCAGCGCCTGCAGCCGGGGTTCGAAGGCCGCCAGGTCGCCGACCACCTTCAGGCGTACGCCGTTGGCATGCAACTTGTCGATCTCACCCTGGAGTGAGGCGACAAAAAGGTTCATGAGGAAGGACACTTCCTCGACCGGCCGGCGCCAGTTCTCGGAGGAAAAGGCAAACAGGGTCAGGTAGCCGATACCGCGCTCGATGCAGGCCTTGACGATCTCGCGCACGGTCTCGACGCCGCGCTTGTGCCCCGCCACCCGCGGCAGGAAGCGGCGCTTGGCCCAGCGGCCATTGCCATCCATGATGATGGCGACGTGGCGCGGCACGTCGCCGATCTCCGGAATCGCCTGCGTCGAGCTGGTGAACTTTCCTGCCATGAGAGTGCGTCCCGGCGCCCGCCCGCGATCCCGGCCTCAGATGGCCATCAGGTCCTTTTCCTTTTCCGCCAGCATGCGGTCAACCTCGGCGACGTAGCGGTCGGTCAGCTTCTGCATGTCGTCCAGCGCCCGTCGCTCGTCGTCCTCGGCAATCTCGTGCTTCTTCAGCGCATCCTTCAGGTGCGTGATCGCATCGCGACGGATGTTACGGACGGCAACCTTGGCGTTCTCGCCCTCGTGCTTGATCACCTTGATCAGGTCGCGGCGGCGCTCTTCGGTGAGTGCCGGCATCGGCACGCGGATGAGTTCGCCCTGCGCCGCCGGATTGAGCCCGAGGTCGGAGTCGCGTATCGCCTTCTCCACCTTGGCCACCATGGCCTTTTCCCAGGGCTGCACGCCAATGGTGCGCGCGTCGATCAGGGTCACGTTGGCCACCTGCGGGATGGGTACCGGGCTGCCGTAGTAGTCAACCTGCACGTGGTCGAGCAGGCCGGTGTGGGCGCGGCCGGTGCGCACCTTGCCGAGGTCCGCCTTGAGCGCCTCCAGGCTCTTCTGCATCTTGTGCTCTGAACTCTTCTTCAATTCGGCAATCATGCTTGGCTCCTAGACATGCACCAGGGTACCTTCGTCCTCGCCCATGACGATCCGCTTGAGCGCACCCCGCTTGAAGATGGAAAACACGTTGATGGGCAGCTTCTGGTCGCGACAGAGCGCGAATGCGGTGGCATCCATCACCGCCAGGTTGCGGCCTATCGCGTCGTCGAAGCTGATCCGCGAAAACCGGGTCGCCGCCGGGTCCTTCTTCGGGTCGGCGGTGTAGATGCCATCCACCTTGGTCGCCTTGAGAACGATCTCGGCCCCGATTTCCGATCCACGCAGCGCCGCCGCGGTATCCGTCGTAAAGAACGGGTTGCCCGTACCCGCACCGAAGATCACCACGCGCCCCTCTTCCAGGTAGCGGATGGCCTTGCCCCGGATGTAGGGCTCGACGACCTGCTCGATGTTGAGCGCCGACTGGACGCGGGCGTTGATCCCGGCCTGGCGCATCGCATCGGACAGCGCCATGGCGTTCATGACCGTGGCCAGCATGCCCATGTAGTCGGCGGTAGCCCGGTCCATCCCGGTTGACGTGCCGGCCACGCCGCGGAAGATGTTGCCGCCGCCGATGACCACCCCCATCTCGACGCCGAGGTCGGTCACCGCCTTGATTTCGGCAACGATCTCGCCCAGCACCCGCGGATTGATGCCGTAGGCGTCATCGCCCATCAGCGCCTCGCCCGAGAGCTTGAGCAGGATGCGGCGGAACCGCGGCGCGGCCATCGCGACGCCCAGCTTACTTCTTCGCAGCAGCGGCCTGCGCCGCAACCTCGGCCGCGAAGTCGCTGACCTTCTTCTCGATGCCCTCGCCGACGATGAAGAGCTGGAAGCCGGCCACGGAAGCACCCTTGGCCTTCAGCAACTGCTCGATCGTCTGCTTGCCGTCCTCGGCCTTGACGAAGACCTGGCCGAGCAGGGTCACATCCTTCAGGTACTTCTGCACCGTTCCCTCGGCGATCTTCTCCAGCATGGCTTCCGGCTTGCCGGCTTCGCGCGCCTTTTCGACGGCGATGCGGCGTTCGGTGTCGAGCA
>CAYTFA010000256.1:0-3773 GCA_964436755.1 uncultured Rhodocyclaceae bacterium
TCAAGCAGGTTATCCGCGACAACGCCACGCCGCGTCACGTTCCGGCCAGGATCCTGCAGGTCGCCGATATCCCGCGCACCAAGAGCGGCAAGATCGTGGAGCTGGCGGTGCGCAACGTCGTACATGGCCGCCCGGTAAAGAACGTCGAGGCACTGGCCAACCCCGAAGCCTTGGAGCATTATCGCGGGCGGCGGGAGCTCGAGGATTGAATTGCGCAGCGTTGGCGGCGCGCCTCGATTCCGCTCTTGACCCCGCACCCAGCGCGTGGTGCGGCCTGAGGGCCGTCATCGGTCTGTTGCTCGCCGTGGCAGTAGGGCCTGCCTGGGGCGCGGACTGGACGGGCACCTACGCATACGAGGGCAGCTTTGGCCGGACTGCCGGAGGTACCGGCGTGGTGGCTCTCTACGAAATCCGCATCGGCGCCAAGCCCGTGACCGATTGTCGCATTACGATCGACGGATTCCAGACGGACGAAACGCTGCTTTGCGCCGCCCAGGAGGAGGCGGCAACGCTGACGCTGCGCTTCAGATCGTACGAGGATGGAAAGTCTGTCAATCGCTACGGTGTCACGGTATACGCCCCCGGCGCGCCATTGATCGCGTTGCATCGGATGCCGGACGGAACGCTGGAAACCAGCTGGCTGGCCCTGCGAACACTGGACGGCGGGACACCGCCGCGCGGACGCTATTTCGTCCGGCGCCGCTAGCGCGATTCCTCAGTCGCCTTCGTCCTGCAATACCGTGAGGAAGGCGAGGATGTTGCGCAGGTCGTCGGCCGACAGCGCCATCAACACACCCTTGCCGGGCTGTTCCTCGTCGTGCGGCCGGTCGCCGCGTCGGTAGGCATCCATCTGGCGCTGCAGGTAGTTCGGGTACTGTCCGACAAGCATGGGGAAGTTGCTGCGACCGCGGCCATTGCGCGCGTGGCAGCCGCCGCATTCCTTGCCGAACAGGCCACGGCCCTGCGTCACGTCGCCGTCGATGCGCTCGACCGTGAAGACCTTGTCGTGATCCTCGCGCCGGCGCACCGCGTCCGCGGCATTGGCGAAGACCGGCGGGCGGGTCGTGAGGCGAATCGAGGCGAGGTAGGCGGCGACGTCGGCGATGTCACTGTCGGGCAGTTCGCGTTCCGACGTGTAGGGAAGCATGGGAATGTTGAGCCGCCGCCGGCTGCGGAAGGAGAGCAGTTGCTCCTCGATGTAGGCGGCGCGCTGCCCGGCAAGTCGCGGATACAGTCCGTCCTTGCCACCCTGGGCGTGCTTGCCGTGGCAGCCCGCGCAGATCAGGTGAATCTCACGCCCGTTGGCGAGATTCTGCGCCAGCGCCAGCGCCGGTGCGGCGAGGGCGAGGGCGAGGGCGGCGGCGATCAGAAATCCGCGCACGGCGGTCCCGGCGGGGAGCCGCTAGAGTCGCCAGGCGAGCAACTCGTCGGCGGAACGCAGCCGCGCCGAGAGTACCCGCGCAATGTTGCGATAGACCTTGAGGCCGATCTCGGGCCGCGAGTTGATGATCTGGTCGCTGATGCGGACCAGCACGCAATCGGTATCGGCAATCACGCTGGCGCTGCGCGCCTCGTTGTCCGCCAGCGCCATCTCGCCGAAGCTGTCGGCGGCGGCGAGCCTTGCCAGCTCGACGTCACCGTCGCGTCCCGATTTGGTGACGACGGCTTCGCCATTGAGGATGATGTACATGTGGGTGCCGATGCTGCCTTCCTTGACGATGTGGGCACCCGGCGGATAGGTGCATTTCTCGCAACTGCCGAGCAGATCGGTGATCTCGGCAGGGGTCAGCCCCTGGAACGCCTTGACGTGCTCGGCCAGCTTGAACAGCAGGCGCTGCAGGTCGGAAAAGGTGAATTGCTCGCGAATCCAGCTCATGGAGTCATCATACCTGAAGCGCTGAGAGCAGATCCTGCTCGAGTCGCACCAGGGTGGCGGTCTGCGCCAGCTCCTGGCCGCTGATGAGGAAGACGTCCTCGACGCGCTCGCCCAGCGTGGCGATCTTTGCCGTATGCAGCGTGATGCCGTGCTCGCCGAGGACACGGGCGATGGCGTACAGGAGTCCGGGCCGGTCGGCCGCGCTGACCGACATCAGGTACTGGCTGCCGCGCTCGTCGGCGCGGATCTCGATTTCCGGCGTGATCGGGAAATGGCGCACCTGCCGCGACAGGCGGCCGGACGGAATGGGACGCAGCGGCACATCGGTACGCAGCAGCTCGGCGATATCGTGCTCCATGAGGGCGATCACGTCGCGGTACGATTCGCTCGGGTCGGTGGCGAAGATAACGAAGCTGTCCAGGGCCCAGCCATGGCGGGTGGTGTGAATCTTGGCATCGACGATGCTGTAGCCCGTTCGTGCGAAGTAGCCGCAGACGCGGGCGAACAGCAGGGGCTGGTCGGGAACGTAGACCATCACCTGGAGGCCGTCGCCGGTCCGGTTGAGGCGTGCGCGGACGACGGGGTCGGTGCCGGAGGGACGGTAGTAGAGGGTTCGCGCGTGCCACGCGATTTCGTCCGCGTCGTGGCGGATGAAGTAGCCGGTGTCGAGCTGGTTCCACAGCTCGAGTTCGGTGTCGGGACGCAGCCCGTGGTAGCGCAATTGCCGGCGCGCCTCCTCCTGTCGCTCGGCGACCCCGGTCAGTTGCAACACCGCGCTACCCTTGAGCACACCTGCGGTCATGCGGAACAGGTCCTCGAGCAGCTTGCCCTTCCAGGCATTCCACACCTTCGGGCTGGTGCCGCGGATGTCGGCCACGGTCAGGAGGTAGAGCGCCGTCAGGCGGCGCAGGTCACCGACCTTGCGCGCAAAGGCGAGCACCACTTCCGGATCGGCCAGGTCCTGCTTCTGTGCGACCTGCGACATCGTCAGGTGCTGCTCGACGAGGAAGCAGACCAGTGTCGCGTCCTCTCCCTCGATGCCGTGCTCGCGGCAGAAGCGCGCGGCGTCGCGCGACCCGAGCTGGGAATGGTCGCCGCCGCGCCCCTTGGCGATGTCGTGGAACAGGGCAGCCAGATAAAGCAGCCAGCGCTTCTCGAAGCCTGCCATCAGGCGCGAGCAGAACGGATACTCGTGGGCAAACTCCGGCATGGCGAAGCGGCGCAGGTTGCGCATCACCTGCAGGATGTGCTGATCCACGGTGTAGACGTGGAACAGGTCGTGCTGCATCTGGCCGACGATGCGGCCGAATGCCGGCAGGTAGCGGCCGAGTATGTCGAACTGGTTCATGCGCCGCAGGGGGTGGATCAGGTGCTTCTGCTGGAACAGGCTGAGGAACAGGGCGCGGTTCTCCGGGTCGCGCCGGAAGCCGGCATCGATACCCTCCTGGGCCCGCCACAACGCGCGCATGGTGCGCGGCGTCATGCCCTTCAGCTCGGTACGCTGCATTTGCAGCAGGAAACATTCGAGGATCGCACGCGGGTGCCGCTCGAACACCGCCTCGTCGCGCACGTCGATGTGTTCGCGCACCATCTGGAAGTCGGCATCGATGACGATGGGCGGGCCGGGACGCGACGGGTTGAGGCGTTCGTCGAGGACTTCCATGACGAGCGTGTTGAGCTGGCCGACCAGTTTGGCGTTCTGGTAGTAGCGCTGCATCAGCACTTCGGATGCCCGCTTGCTCGGGGTCGCCGCGCAACCCATGGCGGCGGCGAGCTTTTCCTGGTGGTCGAACAGCAGGCGGTCCTCGCGCCGGCCGGCGAGCAGGTGCAGCTGGATGCGCAGGTCGGACAGCAGGCGGTCGGCGCGTTCCAGCTGGCGCACTTCGGGCATGGTGAT
>CAYTFA010000257.1:0-3772 GCA_964436755.1 uncultured Rhodocyclaceae bacterium
GCACGACTTTGTAGTTGTAAGTCGCTTGCGATTGCATGATGGATTCACCTCACTTTTTGGAAAAAGAAACCTGTCTTAATTCCGCCCTTGTGCAGTGCGGAACAAAATCCCGGCGGAGATTACACCCGCGAGTCGGCCAAGGATTGATGTAGATCAAATTCTAGGCCCTTCCCGGGGGAATAACAATATCATTAGAATGGTTTCTAGGCCGATGAACCGCCGTGATGGGGCTGGAAAACGAAGGGTGCCCGCGTTCCGTCGCAGCCTGGTACAGGCAAAAAAAAGGGTGCGCAGCGCGCACCCCCAACCCCAACAGAGAGCCCTTGAGCGAAGGCATCGCCTCCGCCATAAACTCGGCACCAGTATGGGTAATCGAATGCCGAAGCGCTTTGATCTGGGTCAAAAACTAGGCATTTCCAGCGTCGGAACGGCGATCGGTCCCCGCGGAGGGCCGTACGCCATCAGCCTCGGGCGGTGGATTCGGCGCATCCGCGGGCCGATCGTCGTCCATCAGGATGCGATAGCCCGGCCCTTCGAGATCCTCGAACTGGCCACTCTTCAAGTTCCACCAGAAAACGATCGCAATGACGAACACCAGTGCGAGCGAGAGCGGGATCAGCAGGTAGAGGATGTCCATATCGCGAATCAGTGCCTCTGCAGGCGCAATGCGTTAAGTACCACCAACAAGGAACTGGCCGACATGCCGATCCCGGCCATCCACGGAGTGACCCACCCCGTCATCGCCAGCGGGATTGCGAGGAGATTGTAGGCGAAGGCCCAGGCAAGGTTCTGGCGCACGATGCCCAGGGTGCGCCGCGCCAGTGCCCGCCCGGCGGCCAGTGCGCGCAGATCGTTGCCGAGCAGGACGACATCTGCGTTAGCCCGCGCAAGGTCGGCGCCCCCGCCCATGGCAATGGAAACCTGCGCCTGGGCAAGTACCGGAGCATCATTAACGCCATCGCCAACCATCGCCACCGTCTCGCCGGCGCTTTGCATGGCGGCAAGCGCCTCGTGCTTGTCTTCCGGCGAAAGCCCGCCACGCGCATCTGCAATCCCCAACTGGGCACCGACGCTCCCCGCGGCCGCCTGCGCGTCGCCGCTGAATATGGACAACACGGCGCCGTCCTGCGCCAAGAGCGACGCAGCCTCTGCTGCCTCAGGCCGCAATCCGTCGCGGAGCAGGAAGAAGGCGGCCCAGCCCTCGCCGGAACCAAGCGCCACCAGGGTTGCACCTCCACCCGCCTTCGCCTCCACTCCGGGGGGAACCCCCTGGCCATGCAGCCCGGCGACGAAATCCGGCCTGCCCAGGCGCCACGTCCGACCGTCGACCTTCCCTTCGACGCCAGAGCCTGGGGTAGCGCGAACTTCACCAACGGAAACATCACTACCCGCGCCGGCCAGGGCACGGGCCACGGGGTGTTCGGACCCGCGTTCGAGCGCTGCAGCCAGGTCACGCGAACGCGCTTCGTCGAGCTGCATGGAAACGATCTCATCGAGTTCCATGCGCCCGGTGGAAAGTGTGCCTGTCTTGTCGAAGACGAACCGGTCGCTGCGCGCCAAGGCCTCGATGGCATGACCACGCGTCACCAGCACACCGCGTGCCGCCAGCGCACCGGTTGCCACCGTGAGCGCCGCCGGGGTGGCCAGCGACAGTGCGCAAGGGCAGCTGACGACCAGCACGGCGACGAACACCCAGAGCGCGCGGGAGGGATCGATCCACCACCATGCCAGCGCGGTCGCCAGGGCCAGCACCAGCAACGCAAGAACGAAGCGCGCGGCAACGCGATCGGCCATCTCCACGAGACGCGGCTTCTCAGCCGCCGCGCGTTCCATCAGCCGCTGAATCGCCGCAACCCGAGTCGATTCGCCAACGCGCTCGACCTGCATCACGAGCGGGCTCGAAATGTTCACGCTGCCGCCGATCAGCGAGTCGCCCGCGGCCTTTGGCACCGGCCGGCTTTCCCCGGTCAGCAATGACTCGTCGGCAGCACTGGCGCCGTCGGCAACGACGCCATCGGCCGGCACGGTCTCGCCGGGCCGGACCAGCACCGCGTCGCCCGGCTGCAACTCGGCGACAGGCACGCGGCTCTCGTTCGCCGCGTCACGCGGCCAATCCGCCAACCGCGTAGCGAAGGCGGGAATCGCGCGCGCCAGCGTCTCGACGCTGCGCGCCGCCCGCTGCCGCGCCATCATCTCCAGATAGCGCCCCGTCAGCAGGAAGAAGACGAACATCGTCACCGAATCAAAATACACATCACCAGAAGCCGTCAGCGTTGCCCAAACGCTTGCAGCAAACGCGCAGCCGACACCAAGCGCGACGGGGACATCCATGCCGACCCGCTGCAGCTTCAGGTCGCGCCAACCGCTGACGAAGAACGGCGCCGCGGAATACAGGATGACGGGCAAGGTGAGAATCAGGCTGGCCCAACGCATCAACTGCTCGATGTCGGGCGTCATGTCGCCGTCGGCCAGGTACACAGGCACCGCGTACATCATCACCTGCATCATGCCGAAGCCCGCGACGAACAGGCGCCACAGCGCGGCCTTGCGCTCCTTCTGCGCCAGCGCCTCGGCACGGCCAATATCGTAGGGGTGCGCCCGATAACCGATCGCCGCGATGGCTTCGAGGATGGCGGAAAGGCGCGTTACACGCGGGTCCCAGCGTACTCGCGCGCGCCGCGTCGCGTAGTTGATGTCGACCGCCGTCACCCCGGGTTGGCGGCGCAGGTGGGACTCGTTGAGCCAGACGCAGGCAGCGCAGGTGATGCCTTCGAGGATCAGCGCCGCCTCGCGCTCGTGCTCGCCAGCCGGGCCCTCCGCTGCGCGCACGAAGTTCTTCTGCACCTCGGGATGGTCGAACAGCCCGAAATCCGCCAGCGCCTGGGGCAGCGCCTCGCGCGGGCTTTCCGGCATCGCATCGCGATGCCGGTAGTAGTCCGCCAGGCCATTGGAAACGATGGCCTCGGCAACGGCCTGGCAGCCGGCACAGCACATTTCGCGGCGAGTCCGGTCGATGTCGACAGGAAAATCCGCGCCGGCCGGGACCGGCAGGCCGCAGTGATAACAGGGTTCGTTGGCGGCCACTCGCGACCGGCAGGCGCCGGACTCCCTACTTGGGCGCCATCCGGATGGCGCCGTCGAGGCGGATCACCTCGCCGTTGAGCATCTCGTTCTCGACGATGTGGCGAACCAGCGCAGCGTATTCCGCCGGCCGGCCCAGTCGCGACGGGAAGGGCACCATCCTGCCCAGCGAGTCCTGCACCTCCTGCGGCAGCCCCAGCAGCATGGGCGTCTCGAAAATCCCCGGCGCAATGGTCATCACGCGAATGCCGAAACGTGCCAGTTCGCGTGCGATCGGCAGGGTCATGCCGACCACGCCGCCCTTCGAGGCGGCATAGGCGGCCTGGCCGATCTGCCCGTCGAAGGCTGCGACCGACGCTGTATTGACGATGACGCCACGCTCGCCGGCCGGGTTCGCCGCACCCTGGCCCATCGCTTCTGCGGCCAGCCGGATCATGTTGAAGGTCCCGATCAGGTTGACGGAAATGACGCGGGAAAAGACATCGAAGGAATGCGGTCCGTTCTTGCCGACCACCTTTTCGGCGGGGGCGATACCGGCGCAGTTCACGAGCCCGTTGAGTCTGCCGAATGCCTCCAGCGCCGTCGCGACGCAGGCCTTTGCGCTGGCTTCGTCGGCAACGTTGGTGGAGACAAAGCGTGCCGCATTGCCCAGTTCCGCGGCCAGCGCCGTACCGGCCGCCTCGTTAAGGTC
>CAYTFA010000258.1:0-3769 GCA_964436755.1 uncultured Rhodocyclaceae bacterium
CGGAATGGCCGACCAGCACCGGGTTCTCGATCTCCAGCGCGGCCAGCACTTCGGGCAGGGTCTCCCTGCCCTCGCGATGCATGTAGTCGGTGCCGAAAGGCTCCTGCAACAGATCGGACTGGCCGTAGCCGTAGCGCGAATACACCAGCGTCCGGCAGCCCGTCGCGGCGGCGAGGCGCGCCGGGAAGTCGCGCCACATCGCCACCGAGCCGAGGCCCTCGTGCAGCAACACCAGGGTCGGCCGGTTGATCTGGTGCGCCGGGATCAGCTGGTATTCGAGGCGGCGGCCGCCGGCGGTGAGGAAGCCGGAATGCACGAACTCAGACTCCCAAAAAGCGGTGCATCAGTTCCTCGTTGTCCGCGAGTTCACGGGACTCGCCCGAGAACACCACCCTGCCCTTGACCAGCACCACGCTGCGGTCGGCCAGCGCCATCACCGCCGCATAGTTCTTGTCCACGATGACCGTGGCGATGCCGGAGGCGCGGATGGTCTTGATGATGTTCCAGATCTCCCGGGCGATCAGCGGCGCCAGGCCCTCGGTGGCCTCGTCGAGGATCAGCAGGTCGGGGTTGGTCATCAGCGCGCGGCCGATGGTCAGCATCTGCTGCTCGCCGCCGGACAACTGGGCCCCGCCATTGCCGAGGCGTTCGCCCAGGCGCGGAAAGGTTTTCAGGACGCGGTCGTAATCCCATTCGCGGCGGCCGTCGACGCCGGCGCGCGCAGCCATGATCAGGTTCTCGCGCACCGAAAGGTTGGGGAAGATGCCGCGACCCTCGGGCACGTAGGCGATGCCGCTGCGCGCGATCCGGTGCGGCGCTGCGTGCGTCATGTCCACGCCGCGCACGCGTACCGCCCCCTGCCGCGGCCGTACCAGCCCGAGCATCGACTTGATCAGCGTGGACTTGCCCATGCCGTTGCGACCCATGAGGCCGATGGTCTCGCCGCGACGCACGGTGAAGTCCACGCCATGCAGGATGTGGCTGGCCCCGTAGTAGGTATGCAGGCCGTTGGCGTCGAGCAGATGTTCACTCATGAACCATCTCCTCGCCGCCGAGGTAGGCGGCCTGCACCGCGGGGCTGGCGCGCACCTGCTCCGGCGTGCCGGTTTCGAGCACTTCGCCGTTGACCATCACGGTCAGCCGGTGCGCCAGCGCGAACACCGCATCCATGTCGTGCTCGATGAGCATGATCGCGTGGTCGGCGCTGAGGCTCTTGATGAGTTCCACCATGCGCTGCGACTCGTGCGGCCCCATGCCGGCGAGCGGCTCGTCGAGCAGCAGCACGCGGGGCCGGGTCGCCAGGCACATGGCGATCTCGAGCTGGCGCTGCTCGCCGTGCGAAAGCGTGCTGGCGACGCGATCGGCGCGATGCGCGAGCCCGGCCGCGTCGAGCGCGGAGCGGGCCAGCTCGTTGATCGCGCCGTAGGAATCCGCGCAACCGAACACGCGCAGCGCATGCGGCGTGCGCGACTGGGCTGCCAGGCGGGCGTTCTCGAATACGGTGAACGGCAGGAAGATGTTCGTCTTCTGGTAACTGCGGCCGACACCCATGCGCGAGATCTGGTCGGAGCGCAGGCCGGCGATGTTGCGCCCCTCGAGCGCGACGGTGCCGGAGCTGGGCGGCAGGTCGCCCGAGAGCAGGTTGGTCAGCGTGGACTTGCCCGCCCCGTTGGGGCCGATCACGACATGGACTTCCCCCACGTGCAGATCGAGGGAGACGTCGCTGACGGCAACCAGCCCGCCGAAGCGCCGCGTCAGGTTGCGGGTGCTGAGGATGGGGCTGCGCTCACTCATCCGCGGCCTCCGCTTCCGGCGTGCGTACAAAGCGGCTCGCCAGCCCGGCCAAGCCCTGCGGCAGGTACAGGGCCACCAGCATGATGAGGATGCCCATTGCCAGCTGCCAGTGCTTGGCGGCGACGCCGAACCACGCCTGGTTCGACAGGACTTCCTGCAGCATGACGAAGGCAATGGCACCCACCGCGGCGCCATGCAGGGTGCCCATGCCGCCGAGGATGACCATCATGAGCACGGCACCCGACTGGTGCCAGGAAAGGATTTCCGGATTGACGAAGCCGAACTGCACGGCAGCCAGGTAGCCGGCCAGGCCGGCCAGCGCGCCCGACAGCGCGAAGCTGGCCAGCTGGTAGCGGAAGACCGGGAAACCCAGCGCCCGCATGCGGTGCTCGTTGACCTTAATGCCGACCAGCGCGCGGCCGAATGTCGAACCGAGGATGCGTCGCAGCAGGAAATACGTAAAGGCCGCCAGGCCAAGGACCAGCCAGTAGAACTGGTCGAGCTTCTCGAGGTTGACCAGCACGGTATCGCCCACCGCCAGCGTCGGCTTGGCGTAGATGTAGATGCCGTCCGAACCACCGCCCAGCTTGGTGTCGTGGAAGACGAAGAACAGCATCTGGGCGAAGGCCAGCGTCACCATGATGAAGTAGATGCCGCGCGTGCGCAGCACGACGAATCCGGTCGCCAGGGCGAAGGCCGCGCAGACGCCGATCGCCGCCGGCAGGGTCCACCAGACGCTGGCCGCCTCGTACTTCGGCCCCATCAGGGCCAGCGCGTAGCCCGCGAGGCCGAAATAGGCGGCATGGCCGAAGCTGACCAGGCCGGTGTAGCCGACCAGCAGGTCGAGGCTCATGGCGAAGATGGCCATGATCAGCACCTTGGTCAGCAACTGGGTGTAGAAGGTGCTTTCCACCATCGGAAACAGGGCGAACACCGCCACGACGACCCAGGGCAGCGCGCGCGAAAGCATCCCGCCCCTCATGCCTTACGCCCGAACAGGCCTTCGGGCCGCCACACCAGCACGATGGCCATCAGCACGTAAACGATCATGCCGGCCACCTCGGGAACGAAGACCTGGCCGAAGGTCTCGGCCAATCCGATCAGCAGCGACGCGGCCATCGCGCCCTTGACCGACCCGATGCCGCCGATGACGACCACCACGAAACAGATGATCAGCACCTGGCTGCCCATGTTCGGGAATACCGAGGACAGCGGCGCGTTGATCATGCCGGCAAAGGCGGCCAGCGCGATGCCCATGGCGAACACCAGCGTGTACAGCATCTTGATGTCGATGCCCAGCGACTGCACCATGTCGCGGTTCGACGCCCCGGCACGGATCATCATGCCCAGTCGGGTGCGTTGGATGAGCAGGTAGAGTGCCAGGGCCAGCAGCAGGCAGACACCGGAGATCGCCAGGCGATAGACCGGGTAGGAGAGCGTATCGGTGAGCGGGATCGACGCCTTGAGCAGTTCCGGCACCGGAACGCCGTGCACGTCGTCACCCCATAGCAGGCTGCGCAGTTCCTCGAAGACGAGGATCAGCCCGTAGGTCATCAGCACCTGGTAGAGGTGGTCGCGGGTATAGAGCTGGCGGAACAGCAGGCGCTCCAGCGCCATGCCGATGACCACGGTAAGCGGAATCGCCAGCAGGATGGCCGTCGCCAGATTGCCGGTCGTCGCCGCGAGGGACCAGGCCAGGTAGGCACCGACCATGTAGAAGCTGCCGTGCGCCAGGTTGATGATGCCCATGATGCCGAACACCAGCGTCAGCCCGCTGGAGACGAGGAACAGCAACAGGCCGTACTGCAGGCCATTGAGCAACTGGATGAGGAGGAAGGCTGAATCCACAGAGTGGTGACGCGGCTACGGCGAAGGGGCGGGGTCGGGCGGAATTGGGCAGATGCCGGGCAAAAAAACGGGGCGGTTCCGAAAACCGCCCCGTGCCGTGATGCATGACTACATCTTGCAGCCGCGC
>CAYTFA010000259.1:0-3755 GCA_964436755.1 uncultured Rhodocyclaceae bacterium
GATCGCTGGTTTGTATCCGGCGTCAAGGAAGGCGTGGAAAGAGAAAGAGAAGGCTGCGGTCAATACACCTTTCAATAGTCTCTGCGAGTTCAAGCGAGGAGAGCAGAAACTGATGCCTCTGTCACCAATCTTCTGCCTAGCTGAAGGAGCCGGCATATTCGAAGTCGGCACGCGCGTTAGGCATCTTGGCAGACTCGACGTCGGCGAAGGGCGGATCTCTAAGATTTATTCAGACGGCCGTTGCGACGCTAAGTTCTCTGATTGCGTATTCAGTTGGATTCCAATCGAACATTTCTGCTCGGCCGAAGACTTTGAGCGCGAGCAGATGCGACAGCAGGAGCAGGCCCGCGTGGTGGTGGAACAAACCAGAGCACGTGAAGTTCGGATTGTTCGAGAGAAGGCTGCAAGACAGGATCTCATCAGAAAAATCCACGGCGGACACCGGCTGAACGAAGTGGAATGGGTACTCTTTCGCGGCCTCTCGGCGAAGGATCAGTTGGGCATCTTTGCCTCGGCCAAGTCAGTGGAATTCCTGATAAATGACCTGGTGCCACTTCTGCGCCGGGCGTCGGCAGATAGCAACTTGCGTGATGCCCTTGCGGCATTTTGGAGGGCTCGTGTGCCCACCGCCGAGCGTCTACCACTTATGCCCGTTGCGCCGAGTTGGTGGAAAGAGAGGCTCTGGCGAGTCGTTCGGTACTCGCATCTCCCGCTTCGAGGGCGCCTAAAGATCCTGTCAGACAACGCACTCCAAATCACTGCCGGGCTGCGGCGAGAACTGATTAAAGAGCTCGTGGAGAACCACGTGGGCGATGAGTCATTCGACGAAGCACTGGCACAAGCGTCGATTCGAGTCCGGTTTGAGGTTCTGGTCACCATTGGCGGCGACCTCCTGCCACGCTTCCTGGAGATGTCCCTCCAGTTGCTGCTCGATGCAGCAGGTGCAAAACCAAAAGATTTTTCGTCTGATTTGATTGATGAATTTTGGAAGAGACACGAGGCGTCAATCCCACGCGAAAGTCAGCTGTTTCCGCTTGCACCCCTGCACATCCGGCGCCGAATTCTTCGTAAGCACTATCATGAGCATCTCCTTCGACTCGATCGACTCTTTGGCCACAACTCGAAGAGAAGTGGAGACTGGTCCGCAGCGGTTGTCTACGGTAATTTGGACGATGATGACCGGAAGCTTGCTGAGCTGTGGTGCTCCGTCGCAGATAGCGCCCACGAAATGGCACGAATGCTCTCCGCGCGAGCTGCCGAGAAGGTCGCAGCGTGGTTCTACGCCCACCTTGGGTTTGAGACGGTCGACGTCGCAATACACCAGCTATCCGGCAAATCAGCTGCTTGGAAGACGCATGACTTTCTACTGAACGGGGCGGAGCCCATGGACGTCAAGAACGCTCGCTTGCCCGTGAACAGTAGAGCCTTCTATGTTGAACATACCGTTCCTCAATTCAAGCGGGATCGGAGAGGACGCGACGTCACCATAGTGGCCGTTGTGTCACCCTATTTGTCGCTGCCCTACATGCAGGATCTAGACAGTGCACCATTCGAGGTGGGCGACGTGAGGTACTTGGGTGAGAGCAATCTTGATGCAGTTTCTCGGCTTTGTGCGATGTTCAACAGCAGTGCTCTCAAGGTTCAAGACCCCGCTGATGGCGCTTTTTTGCCACCGTGGTACTTTGACTTTCCGGACGCTTGGTACCGAGAGTTTGAAGTCGTCAGCGAAGAATTGCGCCGGGCTGGTTCACCCGATGAAAACGAAATGCAATTGATGTACGTCGGCGATGTTGATGCGTTTCCCATACAGAAATACCTTGCGGCTCGGCTTGCGCTGCCAAATTGGGTGTTGGAAGGTGTGGCGCCTTGGATGCGCGCGCTCATCAGCCAAATTCAATCGGCCTGCACGCCACGGCCGAGGCTCGGGTACTTGTTTCTACTGTTGCTCACTGACTTCTTGAGCAAACTTCAAGAGGACAACGTCGAGTCGTACGAGCCCAAGTCTTACCTACGGTTGCTCTTTGAGGAACATGCGTTACCCGAATCGCCATCGCGCCGACGACCTCTGGGCATGGAGGATCCTTTGGACACTATCCGTACTCTGTGCGAGAGTCTCCAGAAGCTCTGGACTGCCAGGGAGCACCTTGAACTCAGCAGATTTACGCAATATCGGTTGAGCGGAGGGGGGATCTTGCAGGGTCGAGGCGACCAAATCTCACCTTGGGAGACTGTGCTCGCATATTGTGGTGGACGCATTGAAGGCAAGGGACGTTGTGGATGCGCGCCTCTTATTCTCGGAGTTGATTTCCAATGTCCGACCTGTCGAAAACTTATCTGTCCGTGCTGCGGATATTGCAGTGCAAGTTGTGCGGGGCAATCAGCTGAAGCAGGACCTTGATGAAAAGAGCATTTCCCGTAATGGAATTCGGTGACATGCATTTAAAGACAGAGCAATTAAGACGGATTAAAACCGAGCGACCGTCAAAGCCAAGTATTGTGAATTAATCATGTTCACAGACCACTGGTTCTGCCCACACTGGGCGAAACTCATTCTGCATCCGAAAAGTAGCCCGCACCAGCCCGTTGCTCAATCGGTAGTCACATTCGTAAACTGTAGTCATGGCTCGCGCTAAAGCACAAAATCCCACCACGCCCATAGAGCCATTCATACCGGACCCTCCCGAAAACGAATTGGGTGAGGACCTGTTTTCAAGAAAGTTTAAGTACTGGCGTGAGTGGAAAAATGCAGTCGATTTTCTGACCAATCTTCATATTAACGTGGACGATGCGCAGGTGCTCTGTAGCCCACAAGACCCGCCCGACGTTCTTTACCGAGACGCAGCTTTTGAGGTTAAAGAGATCATGGACGCGGGGCGCCGGAGGCATGACGAGGCCAAGTGCGCCCGCCAGAAGTCGATGCAGGCCACGGGCAAGAAAAATTTCACATTAGGGCCTGTAATTGACTTGTTACCGGCAGACGCTGCTCAGCTAGTCTTGGAGCAATTGGATGTATTGGCCGAGCGTTACTTGTCAGACGTGAGGGCTCGAACAGATTTGCTGTTCTATATCAACAAAATAAACCATTGGTTTGACGACGGCCCAATGCCTAATCTTGATTTGTTTGAACCTTATGGTTGGCGTTCAGTCTCTGTTGTGGTCGCCAACAGTGTAAGCATTGTGTTTCAGGCCGGTAGCACGGCGCCGCAGTTTCTACGAGACAACCTCGGGAAGGTGAGGCATAGGTGCGAACCGCTATAAATTGAGCAGCGTTGACGTACTCCAATGTGCTCCAGATGGTGCCACTGGCCACGAGGGCGCCGTAGAGTGTGGACTTGCCCGCGCCGTTGGGGCCGGCGAGGAGGAAAAAGACGGGTTGGACCACGCTCAAGCGGCTTTCGCGATGCCGGCGGCCTTCGCCCGGTTGTCCAGCACGACATCCCGCACGCGCGCCGCCAGACCGCCGCTGGCGTCCGCTGCCGCGAATCGGGCTTCGATGTCGTCCAGCGTGTCTTTCAAGCGTGCCTGCCGCGCCGCCGCCTCATAGCCCTCGATCGCCGCCTGCGCCTCCTGCACTGTCAGCCCGGCGTGTTCGACGACACGGCCCAGGGTGGCCCAGTATTCGATCTGGCCGGCGACTGAGCGGCGCATCGGCTGGGCGGCCTCGCGGGCTTGCTGCACCAGGGCGGCGGGCAGTTTGACGGAGGAATAGCCGGTGGGTGTGGTCATGGTAGGCGTCCTTGATGGCGCATTTTGCG
>CAYTFA010000260.1:0-3739 GCA_964436755.1 uncultured Rhodocyclaceae bacterium
ACTCGCTGCTGGACAAGACGCTGGCTGACAAGGTGCCGCTGGTGATGATCGGCTACGGCCGCACCGACACCATCGACGGCCGCTATTTCCCCTATGCCTTCCCGCTGGTGACCACCTACCAGATGCAGGCGTCGGCGATGCTCAAGTTCATCGCCATGCGCGACGGCAAGAAGGAGACGGCTGACCTCGCCGGCAAGAAGATCGCCTTCATCTACCATGACTCCGCCTTCGGCAAGGAGCCTCTGGAGGTGCTGCGCGCCGAGTCCGCGCTGAACAAGTTCGAGGTGATCGAGATCCCGGTCGCCCATCCCGGCATCGAGCAGACCGCGCAATGGCAGCAGGTTCGGCAGGCGAAGCCCGACTACGTGATCTTCTGGGGCTGGGGCGCGATGAACTCGGCCGGCCTGCAGGCGGCTCAGAAGGTCGGCTTCCCGCGCGAGAAGATGATCGGTGTGTGGTGGGCCGGCGCCGAGGAGGACACCGTCCCGGCGGGTCCCGGCGCCAAGGGCTACATCGCCGCGAACTTCGGACTGGTCGGCAAGGAACTGCCCGTCGTCCAGGAAATCGTAAAGACCGTGTATGGCTCGGGCCAAGGCGACATGAAGGACCAGTCCAAGATCGGCTCGGTGCTCTATGTACGCGGCGTGCTGCATGGCATCCTCACCGTCGAGGCGATCCGCACGGCCCAGGCCAAGTTCGGCAACCGCGTGTTGACCGGCGAGGAAATCCAGTGGGGCCTCGAGCACCTCAAGGTTGACCAGAAGCGCCTGAAGGAACTGGGCGCCGAAGGCATGATGCCCGACGTCAATGTGTCCTGCTCCGACCACGAGGGTTCCGGCAAGGTGATGTTCCAGCAGTGGGACGGCACCAAGTGGCACAAGATCTCCGACTACATCGAGGGCAACCGCAAGCTGGTGCGCCAGCTGCTCGACGCCTCGGCGAAGAAGTACGCCGAGGAGAAGAAGATCACGCCGCGCGACTGCTCCAAGGTCGATATGGCGGCGGCGCCGGCCAAGGCCGCGAAGAAGTAGCCTTCCGCGGGTTCGGTCCGGCTGGCCGGACCGACCCCGCATCGGCCGCCCGGCGGCCATTCCGGCGAGCCCCGAACATGCAGAACTACCTATCCGTCAATAACATCGAAGTCATCTACGATCACGTCATCCTGGTGCTGAAGGGGGTCTCCCTGCAGGTGCCACAGGGCAAGATCGTGGCGCTGCTCGGGGCCAACGGGGCGGGCAAGACCACGACCCTGAAGGCGATCTCGAACCTGCTGCGTGCCGAGCGGGGCGACGTGACCAAGGGCAGCATCGAGTTCAAGGGCGAGCGCATCGACCAGCGCACGCCGAACGACCTGGTCAAGGGCGGCGTCATCCAGGTCATGGAAGGGCGCCACTGCTTTGCCCACCTGACGCTCGAGGAAAACCTGCTGACCGGCGCCTATACGCGCTCGCTGAGCCGCGCCGAGCTGAAGCGCAACCTCGAGATGGTGTATTCGTATTTCCCGCGCCTCAAGGACCGCCGCGCGACGCAGGCCGGTTATACCTCCGGCGGCGAGCAGCAGATGTGCGCGATCGGCCGTGCGCTGATGGCGAACCCGCAGATGATCCTGCTCGACGAGCCGTCGATGGGCCTCGCTCCGCAGATCGTCGAGCAAATCTTCGAAATCGTGCGCGACCTCAACCAGAAGGAGAACCTTTCCTTCCTGCTCGCCGAGCAGAACACCATGGTTGCGCTGCGCTACGCGAACTTTGGTTACATCCTCGAGAACGGCCGCGTCGTCATGGAGGGCGAAGCCGAGGAACTGCGCAGCAACGAAGACGTCAAGGAGTTCTACCTCGGCATTTCCTCCGGCGAGCGCAAGAGCTTCCGCGACACGAAGCATTACCGCCGCCGCAAGCGCTGGCTCGCTTGATCGGCTGCAGATCGGGCCGCATGGCGGTGTTGCTCGGCGGCTTGTTTAGCGCTGCTAAACGGCGCCCCCTCGCGCCTTGCCCTGCAACCCGCTTTGCAGCCTCTGCATGACGCCGCGCGGTGCCGATTCAGTATTACTCGGAGCAAACATGTCCAAACACTTCGACGCCCTTGAAACCCGCAGTGCCGCCGAAAGGGAGTCGGCGCTGGCCACGCAGCTGCCGCGGCAGATCGCGCATGCGAAGGTAAACGCGCCGTGGTTCGCGCATGCGCTGCGCGATGTCGATGCGGAGTCGGTGACGAGCCGGTCCGCGCTGGCCCGGCTTCCCGTCGTGCGCAAGAGCGATCTGATCGAACTGCAGAAGAAATCGCGCCCCTTCGGCGGCCTCGCCGCATCCGGCTGGGGCCGGCTCGGGCGCGTGTTTTCCTCGCCGGGCCCGATCTACGAGCCGGAAGGTCGGGCCGCCGACTACTGGCGTACGGCACGAGCACTCTTCGCGGCCGGGTTCCGGGCCGGCGACCTGATCCACAACAGCTTTTCGTACCACATGACGCCGGGCGCCTGGATCCTCGAGGCCGGCGCCCACGCGCTGGGCTGCACGGTGTTTCCAGCCGGCGTCGGCCAGACCGAACAACAGGTGGCGGCGATGGCCGACCTGCAGCCGACGGGTTACGTCGGCACGCCGTCCTTCCTGCGTATCCTGCTCGAGAAGGCCGACGAACTCGGCATCAAGCTGCCCTCGTTGACCAAGGCGCTGGTATCGGGCGAGGCCTTCCTGCCGCCCGTGCGCGACGCGCTGCTGGCACGTGGCGTTGCAGGCTACCAGGCCTACGCCACCGCGGAACTCGGCGTCATTGCCTACGAGACGGAAGCGCGGCAGGGCCTCGTCGTCGACGAGGGGGTGATCGTCGAGATCGTGCGGCCCGGCACCGGCGATCCCGTGGCGGAAGGTGAGGTCGGCGAGGTCGTGGTGACCACGTTCAACGCCGACTACCCGTTGATCCGCTTCGCCACCGGCGACCTCTCGGCCGTGCTCGCAGGACCTTCGCCCTGCGGCCGCAGCAACATGCGCATCAAGGGCTGGATGGGGCGCGCCGACCAGACGACCAAGGTCAAGGGCATGTTCGTCCATCCCGAGCAGATCGCGGCGGTGATCAAGCGCCATCCGGCGATCGCGCGTGCGCGCCTGGTGGTGACCAACCCCGACAGCACCGACCTCATGACCCTGAACTGCGAGGCGGCGGACGATGCGGCGCTGGCCGAGGCCATCGCGGCATCGGTGCGCGATGTCACCAAGCTGCGCGCCGAGGTTCGCCTGGTGGCGCCGGGCAGCCTGCCGAACGACGGCAAGGTCATCGAGGACGCGCGCAAGTATGACTGAGCCTGCGTCCCAGCGCGGGCCGCTGGCCGGACTGCGCGTGCTGGACCTGACGCGTCTGCTGCCGGGACCGATGGCGACGATGCATCTGGCCGACCTCGGCGCCGAGGTGGTCAAGATCGAAGATACCGGCGTTGGCGACTATGCGCGGACCATGGGCGCCGGGGCGGGGCCGGGCACCGACAGCCTGTTCTTCCGCATGGTCAACCGCAACAAGAAGAGCCTGCGCCTCGACCTCAAGCAGGCGGCCGGCGTCGACACCTTCCTGCGCCTCGCGCGCGATGCCGACGTGATTGTCGAAAGCTTCCGTCCCGGCGTCGTCGAAAAGCTTGGCATCGGCTACGGCACGGTGAGTGCGCTGAACCCGCGCATCGTCTACTGCGCGATCACGGGCTACGGCCAGACCGGGCCCTGGGCCGAGCATGCCGGGCACGACATCAACTACCTTG
>CAYTFA010000261.1:0-3735 GCA_964436755.1 uncultured Rhodocyclaceae bacterium
ACGGCGTCGATTGCCGATTCGGCGGTGGTGGGAGACTACGCAAGCATCCAGCAGCTCCTGCGCGCGCATGTCGAGCGTCCGGACATCCAGCACATTGGCTGGATGGACGACCGTGGACGCGTGCTCGAGGTACGCGACAAGGAGCTACCACGACGCGGGCCTCAATGGTTCCACGCCTGGACCGCGATTCTTTCCCTCGGGGCCAGTCGGACGGTGTCCGTCGGCGGGCGCAACTATGGTCAGGTCACCGTGGAAATGACGGCAGTGCCGGAGCAGAACCGGCTGTGGGATTCGTTTGTCACCCAGTCGGGCATCGTCTTCCTGGCTCTGGTTGTCGATGTGATCTGCATCCTGTTGATCCTTCACCGCGGACTGAAGCCGATCCGGGCGCTGATCGCCGGGGCCAATGAACTGGCGCGCGATGCCTACGAGAGGCCGATACCGCTCCATGGCAGCCCGGAAATACTCAACCTGGTGGTGGCATTCAACCGCATGGCGGAAGCCATCGTCACCGGGCGCAGGGAACTGAAGGACGAAGCCGAGCGCTTGTCCGTGACCCTTTCCTCGATCGGCGACGGTGTCATCGCCGCGGACATCGATGCCCGGGTCGAGTTCATGAACCCCGTCGCCGAGGCGCTGACCGGATGGCCGGCTGCCGATGCGCGCGGTCGGCCGATAGGCGAGGTGTTTCCCATCGTCAATGAAGGCACCGGGCAGGAGGTGGAATGCCCGATTGCCCGTGCCTTGCGCGAGGGGGTGGTGGTTGGCCTGGCCAATCACACCCAATTGATCGCACGCGACGGTACGCGCCGACCCATTGCCGATTCGGCGGCGTGCATTCGGCATGTCGATGGAAAGCTCGTGGGCGCCGTGCTGGTCTTCCGTGACCAGAGCTCCGAGCGTGCCGCGGCGCGAATACTGGTGGAAAGCGAGGCGGCTTATCGGGGGCTGTTTGACGGGGTTGGTGTGGCGATCTATGTCCAGGATGCGCTGGGCCGCTTCCTCGACGTGAACCAGACGGCACAGGAAATGTATGGCTACCCGCGCGCGGCCTTTATCGGCAACACGCCAGAGTTCCTGGCCGCGCCGGGGCGGAACGACCTGGCAACGCTGCCGCCGCGGCTCGCCGCGGCACTTGAGGGCGAGCCGCAGCAGTTCGAGTTCTGGGGGCGCCGCGCCAACGGCGACGTGTTTCCGAAATCGGTGCGCCTTGTACGCGGTCACTACCGAGGCCGCGAGGTCGTGATTGCCTCGGCGGAGGACATCACGGCGCGCAAGAGCATCGAGGAGGGCATGCGCCGCCTGTCGCTGGCGGTGGAGCAGAGTTCCGACAGCATCGTGATCACCGATCTCGATGCGAACATCAGCTACGTCAACGACGCCTTTGTTCGCAATTCGGGCTACTCGCGCGAGGAAGTGATCGGACGCAATCCGCGCCTGCTGCAATCCGGGCGGACGCCGCGCGCGACCTATGTTGCGCAATGGGAAGCGCTGACGCGCGGTGACCCCTGGAGCGGCGAATTCGTCAACCAGCGCAAGGACGGCAGCGAATACATCGAGGCCGTTTCCATCTCGCCGCTGCGCCGTACCGACGGCAAGGTGGTCGGCTACGTTGCGAACAAACGCGATGTCACGGAAATGAAGCGGCTGTCGGAGGAACTCGACCTTCACCGCCGCAACCTCGAGGCCCTCGTTGCCGAGCGGACCCGCGACCTCACGGCGGCGCGCGACGAGGCGCATCGGCTTGCCCGGGCGAAGAGTGAGTTCCTCGCCAACATGAGCCATGAACTGCGCACGCCATTGAGCGGCGTGCTCGGCCTGGCGCGGATGGGCGCGCGCGACAGCGTAGGCAAGCCAGTCCACGAGACGTTCTTGCGCATCCAGGAGTCGGGAACGCACCTGCTCGGCGTCATCAACGATGTCCTCGACTTCTCGAAGATCGATGCGGGCAAGGTGGCCATCGAGAACCATGCGTTCCGCCTTCCGGCCGCCATCGACAACGCGGTGGCCATGGTTGCCGACGCCGCTCGCCAGAAGGGGCTGCTGCTCGATACCCGTTGCGCGGCGGGCCTCCCGCAATGGGTGGCCGGCGACGAGCATCGCCTCCAGCAGATCCTTATCAACCTGCTGTCGAATGCGGTCAAGTTCACCGCCGAAGGCGAGGTGCGTCTGCGTGTTGCCGGCGGTGACGGCAACGTGTGGTTCAAAGTGGCCGATACCGGCATCGGCATGAGCGCCGACCAGGCCGCGCGACTGTTCACGCCGTTCGAGCAGGCGGATGCCTCGACCACCCGTCGTTACGGCGGTACCGGGCTGGGCCTGGCGATCAGCCGGAACCTGGCCCGCCTGATGGGGGGCGACATCGAAGTCGAAACGGCGCCTGGCGCCGGGTGCAGCTTTACCGTCCGCCTGCCGCTGCAGGAGGTCGAGACGCCGGCGCGGACGCGTCCGACCGACGGGGCGGGCGCTCCGGGCAACCGCCTGGCCGGGCTGCGGGTGCTTGCCGCCGAGGACATCGAATTGAATCGCGTCATCCTCGAAGACCTCCTGATTCACGAGGGCGCATCGGTGGTGTTTGCGGACAACGGCGAACAGCTGTTGGAGCGCGTCGAGGAGGCGGGCGCCGACGCCTTCGACATCGTACTGATGGATGTGCAGATGCCGGTGATGAATGGTTTCGATGCGACGCGCCGGCTGCGCGCCATGGCACCGGGCCTGCCCGTCATTGGCCTTACCGCCCATGCCCTCCCGGAGGAGCGTGACCGCTGCCTGGAGGCGGGGATGGTCGAGCGGGTAACCAAGCCGGTCGACACCGATACCCTGGTGGATGCGCTGCTGCGGCATGCCGGGCGGGCAACGGAGGCAGCAGGGGCCGCGCCGGTGGTGCCGCTGCAAAGGGCGCCGGAATCCTTGCCGCATATCGACTGGGCGCGACTGCTCGAGACCCATTCGGGACGCGAAGCCTTCGTCATGCGTGTGCTGGGCATCGCCCTCGATACGCAGGCCGCAGTACCGGGCCGCTTGCGTGCCGCGGCGGAGGCGAAAGACATGGACGACCTGGTTTTCGTCGCGCATGGTCTCAAGGGCGTCGCCGGCAGCCTGCAGGCCGGCGCGGTGCAGGAACTGGCGACGCAAACGGTCGATCTGGCGCGTGCGGGGGACATGCAGGCGTTTTCGCTGGCACAAGACCTCGCCGACAAGACAGAAGCGTTGCTGGCCGAAATTCGTACCCGCATCGAGGTGCATCGGACGCCGGGCGCGTCGACCTGAACTCGAGCCCGGAACGCCTTGCGCCACGTTCGACGCCACGTCCAATGGCGTTCGCTGTGTTAGGGTGGCGTCCATGAACGAGTCGCTCGAACAAGCCTGTGCCGCCGATGCGGATGGCGGATTCCCGCCGAAGGCCGGCGCGGCCAGCGCGGCACCGGTGGCGCCGACCCTTGGCGAGGCATTGCGCTTCTGGCTCAAGCTGGGCTTCATCAGCTTCGGCGGTCCCGCCGGGCAGATCGCGATCATGCATCAGGAACTGGTGGAGCGACGGCGTTGGATATCGGAGCATCGTTTCCTGCATGCGCTCAACTACTGCATGCTCTTGCCCGGGCCCGAGGCGTGTCAGCTGGCGATCTACACCGGATGGCTGCTGCACGGCCTGGCCGGCGGCCTGATGGCCGGCCTGCTGTTCTTCCTGCCGGCCTTCGTCCTGCTGTCGGGGCTGGCCGGGGCCTATCTGGCGTT
>CAYTFA010000262.1:0-3711 GCA_964436755.1 uncultured Rhodocyclaceae bacterium
CTTCCCTGCCGCGGCAGCGCAATGCCACCCAGCAGCGCGAGCAACGTGCTCTTGCCGCTGCCGCTGGGTCCATGCAGGAAGATGCGCTCGCCGCAGCCGAGGCGGAAGTCGCCGATAGCGACGCAGTCGTGAGCCTGGCGCGGCCAGCGAAAGGCCAGGTTGCGAAGGCGGATAGCGTCGCCGGCCATGGGTGACGATCCGGGGCTACCAGCGCAGGACGGGATCCTTCGGCGCGAGCCGCGCCGAGCCCTGGCCTGCCGGACCGGCGCGCTGCACGTCGAGGCGATAGAGGCGCTTGAAGCGGGCGAACAAGGTGGTCTCGATGCTCTTCAGCGCGGCGGGACGGCTGCAACGGAATTCGTAGTTCGCATCGACATCCGCGTGGTCACCGCCGGCGCGGGTACCGGCGAACGGATCGGCCACTTGCACGCCGGTCAGCACACACGCGGCCTCCGGCGCCGGCCTGAACAGGTTTGCACCGTCGCGCAAGGCAGCCATCATGGCTTCTGCCGCGGCCTTTTCCGCCGCCGTCCGCGGAGCCCGCTCGTAACCGAGCGCGGCATCGGCGGGCATTTCGAGCATGATCGTCAGTCGTTCGCCTTCCACCACCACATCAAGAGTGCCTGCGCCATGCACGTGGGGCTTGCCGGCCAGCGCGATGCCACTCATCAGGGCGGTCAGAAGCAGCAGGGCGGGGATACGCGGCATGGAAAGCACCCGGTCAGTGGACGTGTGCGGTGCCGACGGCGACGAAGAGGATGCCCGCCGCAAGCAGCAGGCCGTGCCACCCGACCGATTGCGTCTCGCGTTTGAGACGCGGCATCAGGTCGGCGATGGAAATGTAGAGGAAGCTCGATGCTGCGATGGTAAGGATCACCGGGATCCAGTCGTGGGCCTGGTCGAGCGCGAAATAGCCGATGATGCCGCCGCCCACTGCGGTGAGGCTTGAGACGGCGTTCCAGAACAGTGCCCGGCCGCGTTTCCAGCCCGCTGCGAGCAGGATCGCGAAGTCACCAGCTTCCTGGGGTACTTCGTGGGCAATGATGGCGAACGTGGTGCTCCAGCCGAGCAGAGGACTGGCGAGGAAGGCAGCGGCGATGAGCAGTCCGTCGGTGAAGTTGTGGAAACCGTCGCCGACGAGGATGAGAAAAGTCTCGCCATGGCCGCCATCGCCATGGTGGTGGTGATGGGAATGGGTATGGTCGGCGCACTGGCTGGCGTCGCGATGCAGGTCGGCGTCCGCGCCGCTATGGGCGTGGCGCCAGAGCGCGTATTTTTCGAGCATGAAGAAGGCGAGTATGCCGCCGAGCAGCAGCGCAAATACTTCGCGCGGCGTCAGTCCGCTTTCCAGCGCCTCCGGCAACAGGTGCAGCGTCGCCATTGCCAGCAGCAATCCGGTCGAGAAGCTCACGCTGATCGACAGCCACTTGCGCGGCAGGCCGAACATCACCAGGGCTGCCGCGCCCACGCTGAGCAGCCCGCCGAGAATGCAGGCAAGGACTATCTGCAGGAAGAGAGGAATGGCCATGGCGATACCCGGGGCGAAGCGGCCATTTCAGCACAGTAATCCGACAAACGCAACTTTGTTGCATTTGTCGGCGGCCTATGGTTTCATTGAGCCATGACCAGCACGATGGATTCCCCCGCTGACCCCGCCCGGCTGATCCGTGCCGCCGGCGTCAAGGTGACGCGCGGGCGGGTTCGCGTCCTGGCGGCGCTACTGGCTGCGCGCCAGCCCCTGTGCCATGCCGAGCTGGAGGTCGGGCTGGCCGGTGGTGCCGAGGCGGTGGACCGGGTGACGCTCTACCGCATCCTCGATTCCTTCGTGGGCTGCGGCCTGGCCCTGAAGGCAGTGGATACGCGCGGCGTATTCCGTTTTTCCGCCGCCGGTGCCCAGCGCCGGCACGACGGCCACATCCACTTTCGCTGTACGTCCTGCGGCGGCGTGTTTTGCCTGAAAGCGGAGCCGCCGCGCCCGCCGCGCCTGCCGCGCGGCTTTCGGCTCGGCGAAGTGGAGTTCGACGTTCGCGGTACGTGCGCCGGCTGCACCGCGCGGGCGGCCTGAGCGCGCCTGGCGGGGCTCCCGGCCGGAGGCCAGGAAGGGCCGGGTTATACTGACCGGCTGTAAATTAGCCGATATTGGGCCTGCACGTGGCCACAGACGAAGACGACGAAGGTCTGATCTCGCTTGATTTCACGGTTCCCGGGGCGTTCGACCCGAAGCCGGAGCCTGTCGCGCCTGAAGCTTCGCCGGCGGCGGAACCGCAGCCTGAGCCGGAACCCGAGCCGCCACCCCAGCCTCGCCGCCCGCCGTTGCCGGCGCCGCTGCGCGAGGCAGCCGAAATGTATGCGGCGGGGCAGGAACTCGACGCCATGCGCCGGCTGGAGGCCGCGATCAAGGGCAACGAGGACCTTGGCGACGCCGCCGTGCGCGCCTGGGGCGGCTTGTTCGAGCTGCTCCAGGTCCTTGGCCGGCGCCCCGCGTTCGATGCCCTGGCGCTGACCTTTGCGCGCCGCTTCGAGCAGTCGCCGCCGACCTGGAGTCCGGTGGTGGTGGGTCCGCACGTCGCCAGCGAAAGCAGTGGCGGGCGGGCGCACGTGGCGCTCACCGGCTCGCTGAACGCCGGCGTGGGCGAAGTTCTCAAGCAGGCGATGAAGCTGGCGACCACTAGCAACATCGTGCGCATTGACGTGGCCAAACTCGACGACGCCGACAACGACGGCGCGACGCTGCTGATGCGCGCCCTGGCCGCGCTGAAGCGCGCCAAGAAGGAATATGTATTCGGCGGCCCGGAGCACCTGGCTGCCATCCTCGCCGGCAAGCTGGAAGTCGGCGAGCGCCGTGACGAAGCGATGTGGCTGCTGCTGCTCGAGCTTCATCAGCAGGCCTATCAGCAGGAGGCCTTCGACGAGACGGCGGTCAATTACGCGATCACCTTCGAGGTCTCGCCGCCGTCGTGGGAGCCGATCAAGCACCACGGCGACACCGAAGCGAGCGAACCGGCGCTCCCGGCGGACAAGGCCGACGGCTTCGTCCTCCGTGGCCAGTTGCTCGGCGCCGGCGCGGTGGAGTTCGCAGCGCTCGAGGCGGCCCTCGGCGACAAGCAGGAACTCGACATCGACGCGCACAATCTGGTGCGCATCGATCGCGCCAGTGCTGGCGTCCTGCTCGACGTGCTGACCCGCCTGCACGCGAACGGCAAGACGCTGCGCATCATCGGCCTGAGCCCGCTGGTGGCGGCCTTCATGGAAGTGCAGGGTTACGCCGACGTGGCCGAGCTGCGTACCCGCGCCATCTGATCCGGTCATCCTGAACGAGGGCACCATGGAGCAGTACCACGGCACCACCATTCTTTCCGTGCGCCGAGGCGCCGCCGTCGCCCTCGGTGGCGATGGCCAGGTGACGCTCGGCAACATCGTGGTCAAAGCCACCGCGCGCAAGGTGCGCCGCCTCTACAACGAACGCATCCTCGCCGGCTTTGCCGGCGGTACGGCCGACGCCTTCACCCTGTTCGAGCGCTTCGAGGCCAAGCTCGAGGCGCACCAGGGCAAGCTGTTGCGGGCGGCAGTCGAACTCGCCAAGGACTGGCGTACCGACCGCATGTTGCGCCGCCTGGAGGCCATGCTCGCCGTGGCCGATCGCGAGCATTCCCTGATCATCACCGGCAACGGCGACGTGCTCGAACCTGAGCACGGCATCGTCGCCATTGG
>CAYTFA010000263.1:0-3709 GCA_964436755.1 uncultured Rhodocyclaceae bacterium
CAGCGACGGCAGCGGCGCCAAGCCGGCCAGCCACCACAGCGGCCAGCGGCATCGGTGAATCGTCCGGCAGGTGCCCGGCTCAGCGCACCGGCCAGATGACGTCGAACAGGTCCGGAAGCACCTGCGCCGCTCCCGAGCGGAAGCCCGCCACGCAGTGGCGCGCGAGTTGCGTCGGCGACGGATTCACCTCGAGCAGCGGCACACCGCGCTGCAGTGCCCGCCACGGCAGGCTGGCCGCCGGTTCCACCTCGAGCGAGGCCCCGACGGCGAGCAGCATGTCGCAGGCCTCGACCGCCGCCCACGCCGCATCGAGCGTTTCCGGATCAAGCGGTTCGCCGAACCAGACAACGTCGGGCCGCAGTAGCGCCGCGCAGGCCGGGCAGCGCGGCACCGGCCCATCGCACAGCTCGATGACGCTGAAATCCTCGCGCCCGACGTAGCCGTCCAGCACCTCGGCCGGGGCATAACCGCCGCAGGCGGGACAGATCACCGGCACACTGCGGGCGAACGCGGCTTCCTCGTCGACGAAGGATTTCAGGCGCAGCAGGTTGCCATGCAGTTCGACGACGCGCGTGCTGCCGGCCCGCTGGTGCAGGTTGTCGATGTTCTGGGTTATTACCGTCACGTCGATGCCGCGCAACTCGAGCGCGGCAACGGCGTGGTGCCCGGCGTTCGGCGCCGCGGTGCGCACCGCCCGGGCAAGGTGGGCATGCCAGTCCCAGACGCGTTGCGGTTGGGCGCGAAAGGCCCACGGCGTTGCGATCTCCATCGGATCGACCTGCGCCCACAATCCCGTCATGCGATCGCGAAAGGTCGGTATCCCGCTCTCGGCCGACATTCCGGCGCCGGTGAATACCACGACCTTGCGTGCCTGACGCAAGCGGAGGACGAGCGCGGCATCGAGCATGGCGATCAGAACGACGAGCCGGGCTCGGCTAGGAAGGCCGCTTCCTCTGCCGTCGACGCGCGCCCAAGGATGGCATTGCGATGGGGGAAGCGGCCGAAGCGGGCCACCACCTCGCGATGGCGGATCGCGTAGTCGAGCACGCTGTCGAAGGCTGGCTCCTGCCGTTCACGGGCCAGTGCCGCGAACAGCGCGACGGAGCGCTCCTGCTCGATGGGCGATTCGGCATGCTCGAAGGGCAGGTAGGCAAAGCAGCGCGGCCAGGGTTCGAGGTTCTTGTCGCGACCCGTTGCGACCAGCGTGGTAGCGAGCGCTAGCGCCAGTGCGTCACCGGCAAAAGCCCGCGGCGTATTGCGGTAGATGTTGCGGGTGAATTGGTCGAGCAGGAGGATGTGTGCGAGCTGCGCTTCGTCCGACCCGGCGGGAGGTTCGCCGCCGAGGGCGGCCTCGACGGCATCGCCGAAGTGCTGACGGATTGCCGCGTCGAAGGCAGCGTCCTTGCGGAACCACTCGGACCGGTAGGCGCCATGACCCACCTGCCCCGGCGACAGGAACCAGAAGTCGAGAATGTCGCGGCAGCCGGCCACGGCCGCAGCCCTCGTCAGCCTGCCTTCTTTTTCGCCGGCTTGGCAGTCGCCGGCTTGGCCTTCGCCGCTTTGGCGGGTGACGCTTTCTTCGCCGCGGGCTTCTTGGCCACCGGCTTGCGCGCGGCGGTCTTCTTGACCGGCGGCGCCTCCCCGGTCGCGGGGGCTTCAGCGGCCACGGCCTTCGCCGCCGGCTTGCCGGCCGCCGGCCGCGGCGTGCGCGCCTCGAACTCGAAGCCAACCTTGCCTGTCTTGGCGTCGCGCACCAGATAGGCGGAGAACTTGCGCCGCGTCTTGTTCGAGACGAAGCCCTTGAGCAGGTCGGTACGGCCCGTGGCAAGCAGTTTGGTCATGTCGGCGCGACCAACCTCCTGTTGCAGGATCACCTTGCCCGAGCGGAAATCGCAGCGCCTGGCCGCGCCCACCGCGTTTTCGCAGACATAGGCCATGCCGTGCTCGAAGACGCGGCCGCCGCACTTGAAACAGGCGCCCAGCGGCTCCTGGCCGGAGAAGTCGATCTCCTCGGCGTCCGCGTCGGCGTCGGACTGGCCGAAGTCGAACTCCGGCGTATGGTCGTCCTTCAGGCGGATCATCGCCGCGAAGGCCCGGCCCATCTTGCTGCGGAATCCCTGCAGGGGGCCGATCACACGCTTGGAAAGCAGTTCGTCCATTTCCTCCGGCTCCCACTGGCGGCCGGCAACCACCTTCCACAGGCGGTAGTCGCACTTCTCGCAACTGAAATGCTTGTAGCCCTCGTGGATGCGCCCGCCGCAGCGCGGGCAGGGTGTCTTCAGGGTGCCGAAGTCGGGATCGGCAAACTCGCCGGTCTTGATGCGCTCCACCATCTCGCGCGTCTGCTCGACGATGTGGCTCATGAACTCACCGCGCGAGAGGCGGCCATGCTCCATCTGCTTCAGCTTGTATTCCCACTCGCCGGTGAGTTCGGGCGAACGGATCTCGCCGACCTGCAGCTGCTCGAGCGCAAACAGGAGCGAGAAGGCCTTGGCCGTCGGCTGCAGTTCGCGGCCATTGCGGTGCAGGTATTCCTCGGCAAGCAGGCCCTCGATGGTCGCCGCGCGAGTGGCCGGGGTACCCAGGCCGCGCTCGGACATGGCCTCACGCAGCTCTTCGTCGTCGACCAGCTTGCCGGCACCTTCCATGGCTGTGAGCAGCGTTGCCTCGGAAAACCGCGGTGGCGGCTGGGTGGCCTTGGCCTTGACTTCGACGTCCTTGGCCCAGACGCGTTCCTTCTTCTCGAGCGGAGGAAGGTTCGGGTTCTCACCTTCGCTGCCCTCCTGCTGCGCTTCCTTGCCATAAACGGCGAGCCAGCCCGGTGTCACCAGCACCTTGCCTTCGGTCTTGAAGGCATGGCCTTCGACGCGCGTGATGCGGGTAGTGACGTTGTATTCGGCCGCCGGGAAGAAGATCGCAAGGAAGCGCTTGGTGACGAGGTCGTAGATCTTCTGCTCGGGTTCGGTCAGGTGACGCGGCACGGCACCCGTCGGAATGATGGCGAAGTGGTCGGAGACCTTGGCATTGTTGAAAATGCGCTTGTTCGGGTGCACCCAGCCGCTCTTCAGGATGGTGCCGGCAAACTGCGCGTAGGGCGTGCCGGCCATCGCGCCCAGGGTTTCCCGTACGGTGGCGATATAGTCTTCGGGCAGGTGGCGGCTGTCGGTCCGCGGGTAGGTCAGGACCTTGTGCTTTTCGTAAAGCGCCTGGGCGATACCGAGGGTGTTCTTTGCGGAAAAGCCGAAGCGGCCATTCGCCTCGCGCTGCAGGCTGGTGAGGTCGTACAGCATCGGGCAGGCCTCGGTCTTGGGCTTGCTCTCGTCGTCCGCAGAACCATGCTGGCCCAGGCAGGCCTTGCGTACCGCTTCGGCCCGCGCCAGTTCCCACAGGCGCTCGGGCTTGGCGTGCTCGTCCTCGCTCTTCTTGAATTTCTCGTCGAACCAGCGGCCGCGGTAGGTACCTGCCACGCACTGGAACTCGCCTTCGACCTCCCAGTAGTCGCGCGCCACGAAGGCGCGGATGCGGCGTTCGCGTTCCACGATGATGGCCAGGGTCGGCGTCTGCACGCGCCCCACCGGAGTCTTGTAGAAGCCGCCCTCCTTGGAATTGAAGGCGGTCATCGCCCGCGTGCCGTTGATGCCGATCAGCCAGTCGGCTTCCGAGCGGCAGCGCGCGGCATCGGCCAGCGGGCGCATCTCGTCGTCGGTGC
>CAYTFA010000264.1:0-3693 GCA_964436755.1 uncultured Rhodocyclaceae bacterium
GTCCGCCAAGGGTGCCGACGGCAAGAAGCTGCTCGAGGCGGCGCGCGCGCTGCTGAACCAGTACGACAAGTAGGAAGCCACGCCGCCGGGGCAACCCGGCGGCGTCTGCCGCAGGGTAAGCCATGACCACCACCAAGACGTCCCGTCGCACCGAAGACCCGCTCGAGCTGGGCGTACTGCCCAGCCTGATCGGCTATCAGTTGCGCATGGCCCAGATCGCCCTGTTTCGGGACTTCGCACGCGGCCCGGGAGAGCACGACGTTACACCTGGCCTGTTCGGCGTCCTCGTCGTCATCGAAGCCAACCCGGATCTCAAGCAGAGCGAACTGGCGCGGGCCACGCACCTTGACCGGTCGACGGTCGTCACTATCATCGACAACCTGGAGCGGCGCGGCCTTGTCGAGCGACGCGCCTCGGCGCACGATCGTCGATCCAATGCGATACGCCTGACGGCGGCCGGCACGAACCTGCTGCGCACGCTCAAGCGCAAGGTGGAACAGCACGAAAAGCGGCTACTGCAGAACTTCAGCGACGCCGAGCGAACCCAGTTCCTCACGCTGCTGCAAAAGGTGTTTCCCCAACATCGCTGACCGGTTGCTCAAGCCGCTCGCTTGATCCGCAGTTGCAGCCGGCCGGCCTCGGCGTCGAGTCCGGCAATTCGGCAATCGAACCCGCGCCCCGCGCCCAGGATGGCCATGCCCGACGCGATGGCTCCCAGCTGAAACGCGCCGGCCCCCGCCGCCAGCGCGACGGTGGCCACCAGCGCCATCGACGACGCCTCCGTCTCCAATTCGAGACCGGCACACGCAGTCGCCTCGAATGGCAGGCACCGCGACAGCTCGGACCAGACGGCGCGCACGTCGGATTCGAGCAGCGGCGACGGCTGTGAGACGCGCCCGCCCGGGGCATCGAGCGTTGCTTCCATGTCCAGTAGCGCCTGCACCAGCCCGGCTACTCCCGCACCGCTGAATGCGCTGACCCTATGTACCGGCGGCGCCCGTCGCCATGCAGGAAGCACGCTCTCCAGGGCGCGGCAGGCGGGGCCGGCCTCGGCCATATCCCCCTTGGTGACGACCAGGATGTCGGCCAGTTCGAGGATGCCCGCCTTGATCGCCTGCAGTTCATCGCCCAGGCCCGGCGGGAAAGCCACGACGAGCGTGTGCGCCAGGCGTGCCACGTCGATCTCGGATTGGCCGGTGCCCACGGTTTCGACCAGGACGATATCGAATCCCGCCACGTCCATGAGGCGGACCATGCGCCGCGCAGCGTCGGTAAGCCCGCCGAGGCTGCCACGCGTCGCCGTCGAGCGCACGAACGCGCGCCCGGCGTCGGGAGCCTCGCCGATGCGCAGGCGGTCGCCGAGCAGCGCGCCGCCGGTGAGCGGGCTGGACGGATCGACGGCCAGGACACCGACCTGCTTTCCGCGGTCGAGGATTTCGCGCAGCATGGCGCCTACCAGGGTGGACTTGCCGGCGCCCGGCGGGCCGGTAACGCCAATTACGTAGGCGTGTCCCTCGCGGCCACGCAAGGCGTCGAGCAAACCGTCTGTTGCGGCCGGGTCGCGCTCGGCGAGGGAAAGCGCGCGCGCCAGCGCCGGCCGATCGCCGGCGGCAATGCGCGCCGCGAGCCGGTCGCCCGATGCTTTCATGCCGTCCATTGCCGTCGCCGTCGTGTTGACACGCCCAATCTCCAACGTATACAGTATCCAGTATTCCATGGAATTGCTGCAAGATGGTCACGGAGGCTGCGATGAACACGTCTATCAAGCCATTGGAGCGACCTGCCGGCCTCGCGGACCGGGTTTACAACCAGCTGCGCGACAACATCGGCAGCCACCAGATCAAGCCGGGCGAACGCCTGCAGGAGGTCAGCCTGGCCGCCCAGCTGGGGGTTTCCCGGACGCCGGTCCGGGAGGCGCTGGCGCGCCTCGAGAGCGAAGGCATGATCGTCGTCGAGGGACGCGGATTCGTGGTTCCCGAACTCACCGACGCCGACATCGACGAAATCTACCAGTTGCGCTTCCTGCTCGAACCGGCCGCAGCCAGCATCGCCGTCGCTGAGGTGACCAGCCCCACCGACCTGGCCAGCATGTCAGCCGCCGTCGACGACGCCGTAGCCGCCGAACGCAATGGGGATTTCCGCGCCTTCCTGGAAGCCAACAGCCGCTTTCACCACGCCTGGCGCGCTCTTGTACCGAATCGCCGCATGTCCAAGCTGCTCGACCAGTACGTCGGCCACGTCCGCTTCCTGCGCGTCCTGACCTTGGGTGACGCCGGAGCGCGCAAGGCCGCCCTCACCGGCATGAAGGCCATCCACGCGGCGTTCCGCAAGCGCGATGCGGAGGGTGCCGCCCAGGCAATGCACAAGCACCTCGAGGCAGCCAAGCTGTTCCTGGTCCAGGCGATCGAGCAGATCGAGAAGGAAAAGGCAGCCGAGACCGCGCCCGAGTCGTCCCCGCCCGATTCGTCGCACCGCCGCAGCGCGCGCAGCTAGCCCGCAACCACCCCACTCAACCAACCCTCGTCCGAAGACCATGAGCTACAAGGCAGAAATCCCCTACGGCGCCTACTGGAGTACCCCCTTCACCCGCTGGCAGGGCAGTTTCGCCAACCTGCACAGCATCGAGTTCGCCGCCCACGTCGCCAAGGCCGAGCTGGCCAAGCGCAAGATCGACCCCAAGGCCTTCGACTACGGCGTACTCGGCTTTTCCGTTCCGCAAAAGCACTCCTTCTACGGCCTGCCCTGGCTGGCTGGCCTGATCGGCGCGCCGCAGGTCGGCGGTCCGACCCTGATGCAGGCCTGTGCCACGGGTGCCCGCACCCTCCTCGCCGCCGTGCAGGAGATCGAAGTCGGCCTTGCCTCGTCGGCGCTTGTCATCAACTGCGACCGCACGTCCAACGGCCCGCACATTTACTACCCGAACCCCAGGGGACCCGGCGGCACCGGTGCCGCCGAGGACTGGGTAATGGACAATTTCAACTGCGACCCGCTCGGTCCGCACGCCATGCTCGCCACCGCCGAGAACGTGGCCAAGAAGCACGGCATCGCCACCGAGGAACAGCACGCCGTCGTTCTGCGCCGCGAGGAACAGTATCGCCATGCGCTCGACAATGACTCTGCCTTCCTCAAGCGCTTCATGACCCTGCCCTTCGACGTCCCGGCGCCCGGCTACAAGAAGACCGCCAATACGCTGAGCGGCGATGAGGGCATCACCACCTCGACGCAGGAAGGCCTGGCCAAGCTCAAACCGGTGATGCCCGGCGGCAGTGTGACGTTCGGCGGTCAGACCCATCCGGCCGACGGCAATGCCGCGCTGGTCGTCACCACCCGTGAGAAGGCACGCGAACTGGCCTCCGACCCGAAGATCGCCGTGCGCCTGCACGGCTTCGGACTGGCCCGGGTCGCCCTTGCCCACATGCCGGAGGCGACGGTGCCGGCGGCGAAGCAGGCGCTGGGCCAGGCCGGCAAGTCGATTGCCGACATGAAGGCGATCAAGACCCACAACCCGTTCGCGGTAAACGATATCTACTTCTCGCGGCAGACCGGCTGCGACCTGCAGACGATGAACAACTACGGCTGCTCCCTCGTCTGGGGCCACCCGCAGGCACCGATGGGCACGCGAGCCATCGTCGAACTCATCGAGGAACTGGCACTCAGGGGCGGCGGCTTCGGGTTGTTTACAGGCTGCGCAGC
>CAYTFA010000265.1:0-3692 GCA_964436755.1 uncultured Rhodocyclaceae bacterium
GATGGGCCATGCGCGCGCCCTCTTGCCGCTGGCGAAAGCCGAGCAGGGACGCGTCGCCGCGCTTGTCGTCGACAAGGGGTTTTCGGTTCGCGAGACCGAGCGCCTGGTCGCCCGCGAACTCAATCCGCCGCAACGCAAGGGCTCCGGGCGCAGTGCCGACCGTGACCTGTTGCGCCTCGAGGAGGATCTGTCGGACCGGCTCGCGGCAACAGTGAAGATCAGTGCGAACCGCAAGGGAAGTGGCAGCCTGACGATCCGCTTCGGCAGTCTTGACCAGCTCGACGGTATCCTCGCCCGGCTGCGCTGAAGCCCAAAAAGCCCCTTATTGCAGTGCGCCAATTGGCGCGCCGCAACATAAATTCATTGACAACCTGGGATCAATCGCCTATATTCGCAGGCTTTTGAACCCGACCCCGTCAGGTGATGTTCAGGGCGGTGTTTCATCAGGCAGTCGCGACGTTCCTGACAGCCATGGTGGCTTGGTTGTGGGTCGGGTTTCCCGGCGCCGCATCGGCCGCGATGGGCGGTGCGGCAGTCGTCGTTCCAAATCTGCTGTTCGCCGCGAATCTCTGGGTGGCAGCAAGAAGCGGCCGGGCCTCGGCGGGTGGGTTTCTGGTCGGTGAGTTCTTCAAGGTCGCCGCAACCGTGGCGTTGCTGGTGGTCGTGGCAGGGGCGTATCGCGACCTGCACTGGCTGGCACTGCTGGCCGGGCTGGTGGTGGCGCTGAAAGTGAACTTGTTTGTGATCTTGATTAAGGCCTGACGAATATGGCAGCCGAGCACGCTCCGAACGCATCGGAATACATCGTTCACCACCTGACCCACCTGAACAGCCTGGGTCACAAGCAAGCGGCTCTGGTTGACTGGTCGGTCTTCCACCTGGACACCCTGTTCTGGTCGGTCGTCCTCGGCCTTCTGACCGTCCTCGTGCTTGCGCGGGCCGCCGCGAAGGCCACCTCGGGCGTACCGGGGCGCTTCCAGGCCGCCGTCGAGATCGTCGTTGAGATGGTCGATTCCCAGGCCAAGTCGATCGTCCATGGCGATCGCAGCTTCATCGCCCCCCTTGCGCTCACCGTGTTCATCTGGATCTTCTTCATGAACGCGATGGACCTGCTGCCGCTGGATGTGCTGCCCAACATCTGGGCCTGGCTGTTCGGTGTTACAGGCCATGATCCCCATCATGCCTACATGCGGGTCGTGCCGACGGCCGACCTCAATGCCACCCTTGGCATGTCCCTCGCGGTTCTCATCCTGTGCCTCTATTACAGCGTGAAGATCAAGGGCTTCGGTGGCTGGATGCACGAGTTGTTCACGGCGCCCTTTGGCAGCCATCCCGTGCTCTACCCGATCAACTTCGCGATGCAAATGATCGAATTCGTTGCCAAGACCGTCTCGCACGGCATGCGACTGTTCGGCAACATGTACGCCGGCGAGCTGATCTTCATGCTGATCGCACTGATGGGCGCCGCCTGGGCTGGTACCGCCGGTAGCGGCCTGCTCTGGATCGGCGGCGTGCTTGCCGGTGCCATCTGGGCCATTTTCCACATCCTGATCATCACCCTCCAGGCTTTCATCTTCATGATGCTGACGCTGGTCTACATCGGCCAGGCACACGAAAGCCACTAACCCCCCCTTTCATCACCTTAAACCTTTACTAAAGGAGTCGTCATGGAACACATCGTTGGTTTCGTTGCTCTGGCCGCCGGCCTGATCATCGGTCTGGGCGCCGCTGGCGCGTGTATCGGCATCGGCATCATGGGCAGCCGCTTCCTTGAGGCATCGGCGCGCCAGCCTGAGTTGATGAACACGCTGCAGACCAAGATGTTCCTCCTTGTCGGCCTGATCGACGCCGCCTTCATTATCGGCACCGGTATCGCGCTCTGGTACACGACCGCAAATCCGTTCATCAAGTAATCGTCGCCTAACACTAAGGAGCGATTACCGTGAATCTGAACGCAACGCTGTTCGCCCAGCTGGTTGTGTTCCTCATCCTGGCGTGGTTCACGATGAAGTTCGTGTGGCCGCCCATCATGAAGGCACTCGACGAGCGCGCGGGCAAGATCGCCGACGGACTGGCAGCGGCCGACAAGGCCAAAGCAGATCTGGCGCATGCGGAAAAGAAGGCGGCCGACGAACTGCGCTCGGCGCGCGAGTCCGCGGCGGAATTCCGCGGCGCTGCCGAGCGGCAGGTCGCACAGCTGATCGAGGAAGCGCGTACTGAAGGCACCCGCATCGTCGCTGCGGCGCGTGAAGCGGCCGAGACCGAAGCTGCAGCCGCCGCCCAGCGCGCACGTGAAGCGCTGCGCGAGCAGGTTGCCGCGCTGGCCGTTGCTGGCGCCGAGCGCATCCTGCGCCGGGAAATCAACGCCCAGGTCCACGCCGAACTGCTGACGCAGCTCAAGTCGGAGCTGTAAGCCGCCATGGCCGAAAACGTCACGCTTGCGCGACCCTACGCCGAGGCCGCATTCCAGCTCGCGAAAGCCGGCAACGCCCTGGCCGCTTGGTCGGACGCCCTGTCGCAGCTCTCTGCCGTGGCTGCACAGCCGGAAATGGCTGACTGCATCGGCAATCCGCAGCTGAACAGCGCGCAGCTCTCCCAGCTCTGCCTCGAGGTGGCGACCGGCAACGGCAAGTCCGCCCTGTCTGCCGAGCAGCAGAACTTCGTGCGCGTCCTCGCCGATAACGACCGGCTCGGGGTTCTTCCCGAGATCAGCGGCCTCTTCGAAGAGCTGAAGCATGGTCACGAGGGTGTGCGCGACGCCGAGATTGCCTCGGCATTCGCCCTCGACGAAGGAACCCTGGGCAAGCTCGTGGCTGACCTCGAGCGCAAATTCGGTTGCAAGATCAAGGCGACCGTGCAGGTCGACCCCGCGCTTATCGGTGGCGTCCGCATCGCCGTCGGCGACGAAGTCATCGATGCCTCGGTCCGCGGCAAGCTCGCCGCAATGGCCGTCGCGCTAAAGAACTAGGAGCAATTCCATGAATCTCAATCCATCTGAAATCAGCGACCTGATCAAGAGCCGGATCCAGAACATGCAGCTGGCTGCCACGGCCCGTAACGAGGGCACCGTGGTTTCGGTCACTGACGGCATCTGCCGTATCCATGGCCTGACCGACGTCATGCAGGGCGAAATGCTCGAGTTCCCGGGCAATACCTTCGGCCTCGCGCTGAACCTCGAGCGCGACTCGGTCGGCGCCGTGGTCATGGGCGACTACGAGCACATCTCCGAAGGCGACACCGTCAAGTGTACGGGCCGCATCTTGGAAGTGCCGATCGGCCCCGAACTGCTTGGCCGCGTGGTCAACGCTCTGGGCGAGCCGATCGACGGCAAGGGTCCGATCAACGCCAAGCTGACCGACAAGGTCGAGAAGGTTGCGCCGGGCGTCATCTGGCGCAAGTCGGTATCCCAGCCGGTGCAGTCGGGCCTCAAGGCCATCGACTCGATGGTGCCCGTCGGCCGCGGTCAGCGCGAGCTGATCATCGGCGACCGCCAGACCGGCAAGACGGCCGTTGCGGTTGACACCATCATCAACCAGAAGGGTCAGAACATGTTCTGCATTTACGTGGCGGTGGGCCAGAAGGCCTCGACCATCGCCAACGTGGTGCGCAAGCTGCAGGAGTACGGCGCGATGGAATACACCATCGTCGTCGCCGCCTCGGCCTCCGACTCCGCCGCGATGCAGTTCCTCGCG
>CAYTFA010000266.1:0-3690 GCA_964436755.1 uncultured Rhodocyclaceae bacterium
TACATTCGACCACTCTGCCACCTCTCCGCGAGGCGCGGATTATACCCGCGAAGCGTTCGTCGGTCACAGGGAGGATCAGCCTTGTCGCAGCTGCTTCGCCGGATCTGCTGCCTGCTCCTACTGGCCGTCGCCGCCTGCAGCCGCATCGATCCGCCCGAAGCCGAAGGCCGGCTGCTGGTGGCTATCCGCGAAGCGCCCGCCTTCTTCCAAACCGAAGGCGATAGCACGACGGGATTCGAGCACGACCTCGTCTCGGCGTTTGCCGAAAGCCTCGGCCTCAAGGCCCAATTCGTCAAGGCCGCCGATCCCTACGAACTGAACGACCTGGCCGTCGCCGGGCGTGTCCATCTCGCCGCATCCATGCCCATCGGCATCGGCACCCTGCAGTATTCCGCACCCATACGTACGGTGCGCCAATGGATCGTCGGCCACAACGAGGTACTCGGACCGGAGACGCTCGCCGACCTCTCCGGCAAGACTGTCGAGGTTCTCGCCGGCTCGCCGATTGCAGACACATTGCGCGGACTCGACGAGAAGTCACGGCCGAAGGTTGTCGAAGTCGCCGGCGTAAACGAGATGGATCTGCTCGAGCGTGTCTCGACGCACCAGGCCGAGCTCGTCGCCGTGCATGACGTGCATCTCGATGTCGGCGTCAACTTCTATCCCGACGTGCTTGCGCTGCTGCCCCTACCGGGCAGGATCGAGCTCGGATGGGCCTTCGGCAGCCGCGATGCGGGCGCGCTGCGCGAGAAGGCTGACGCCTTCATTGCCGCCGCGCGCGCCGACGGCACGCTGGTGCGCCTGACCGACCGCTACTTCGGCCACATCAAACGCATCAACGCCGAGGGCATTACGCGCTACATCGACGACGCCAAGACCCGCCTGCCGCCTTGGCGGCGCCAGTTTCAGGCAGCACAGGACCTGACCGGGATCGACTGGCGCCTGTTGGCGGCACTCGCCTACCAGGAATCGAAATGGGATCCGCTGGCCACCTCGCCGACCAACGTGCGCGGCATGATGATGCTGACCCAGGATACGGCCCACCACCTGCGCGTAAGGAACCGCCTCGACGGCAGCGAGAGCATTCGCGCCGGCGCACGCTACCTAGCCGAGCTGGTCGAGCAGGTTCCGGAGACGGCGCGCTTCCCCGACCGATTGTGGCTGGCGCTGGCCGCCTACAACCTGGGCATGGGCCACTTTCGCGGGGCGCGCGCCATCGCGCAGAAGATGAAGCGCGATCCCGACCTCTGGTACGAAATGAAGCAGGTGCTGCCGCAACTGGCAAGGCCGGAAATCTATGCGAGGTTGAAGAGCGGCCGCGCGCGCGGCGGCGAAGCCGTGATCATGGTGGAAAACATCCGCAGCTACTACGACGTGCTGTGCAGGCTGGAACCGCCACACGTCTCGCCGTACGCGGCGAACCTCAAGTCGCGCTGATCTTCTCCGCGCCCCCCATCCAGGGCCGCAGCGCGGACGGCACCGTGACGCTGCCATCCTCGTTCTGGTAGTTCTCCAGGATCGCCACCAGCGTGCGGCCCACGGCCAGACCCGAACCGTTGAGCGTGTGCACCAGCTCGGGCTTGTTCTTCTCGTTGCGGAAGCGCGCCTGCATGCGACGCGCCTGGAAGGCCTCGAAGTTCGAGCAAGAGGAAATCTCGCGGTAGGTGTTCTGTGCAGGCAGCCAAACCTCGAGGTCGTAAGTCTTCGCCGCAGAAAACCCCATGTCTCCCGTGCACAGCGCCACTTTGCGGTAGGGCAACTCGAGCCTGCGCAACACGGACTCTGCATGGCCGGTAAGTTCCTCCAGCGCTGCCCAGGACTGCTCCGGGCGCACCATCTGCACCAGTTCCACCTTGTCGAACTGGTGCTGGCGGATCATGCCGCGCGTGTCCTTGCCGTAGCTGCCCGCCTCGGAGCGAAAACAGGGGGTGTGGGCGACAAACTTCAAGGGCAGCGCCTCCGCGGCGAGGATCTCGCCGCGCACGATGTTGGTCACCGGCACTTCGGCGGTGGGGATCAGGTAGAGCTTGCTCCCGTCGCTGCGCGGCACGGCGAACAGGTCTTCCTCGAACTTGGGCAGCTGGCCGGTACCGAACATGCTCTCCGGGTTGACCAGGTAGGGCGTGTAGACCTCGGTGTAGCCGTGCTCACCGGTATGCAGGTCGAGCATGAACTGGGTCAGGGCCCGGTGCAGGCGGGCGACCTGCCCCTTCATGACCGTGAAACGTGCGCCGGAAATCTTGACGCCCGTTTCGAAGTCCAGCCCGCCCAAGGCGGTACCGATATCGACATGGTCGCGCGGATTGGCGATCGCGCGCGGGGTGCCCCAGCGCAGGACTTCGGCATTGCCGGTTTCGTCCTTGCCCAGCGGCACCGACTCGTGCGGCAGGTTGGGGATCAGTTCGAGGAAGGTATCGAAGCGCGGCATCAGCTCGGCGAGCGCGGCTTCCGAAGCCTTGAGTTCGTCGCCCAGTCCGGCCACCTCCGCCATCACCGCCGAGGCATCTTCTCCCTTGCCCTTGAGCATGCCGATCTGCTTGGACAAGGTGTTGCGCTTCGCCTGCAGGTCCTGGGTGTGCGTCTGCAGGCGCTTGCGCTCGGCTTCCAGCGCCTCGAAACGGGCGGTATCCAGGGTAAGGCCACGCGTGGCGAGGCGCTCGGCGACAAAGGCAAGGTTGCTGCGCAGAAGTTGGATGTCCAGCATGGCGATTCCTTAGCGTTTCTTCTTCGCCTGCGTATCGAGTTCACGCAGGTGGGCAAGTTTCTCGGCGATCTTCTGTTCCAGGCCGCGCGCCGTGGGCTGGTACCAATGCACTGCCGGCATGCCCTCGGGAAAGTAGCTCTCCCCGGCGGCATAGGCCTCGGCTTCGTCGTGGGCGTAGCGGTAGTCGGCGCCGTAACCGAGCTCCTTCATCAGCTTCGTCGGCGCATTGCGCAGATGCTCAGGTACGCCGCGGCTCTTGTCCTTGCCAACGAAGGCGCGGGCCGAATTATAGGCGACGTAGGCGGCGTTCGATTTCGGCGCGACGGCCATGTAGAGCACGGCGTTGGCCAGGGCCAGCTCGCCTTCCGGGCTGCCCAAGCGCTCGTAGGTGGCGCAGGCGTTGAGCGCGATGTCCCAGGCCCGCGGGTCGGCCAGGCCGACGTCCTCGATCGCCATGCGTACGATGCGCCGTCCCAGGTAGAGCGGATCGGCGCCGCCGTCGAGCATGCGCACGAACCAGTACAGCGCTGCATCGGGGCTGGATCCGCGCACCGACTTGTGCAGGGCCGAAATCTGGTCATAGAAGGCGTCGCCGCCCTTGTCGAAACGGCGCAGGTCGGCAGCCAGGGCCTGTTCGAGGAATTTCGCGTCGACCAGTCGCGTCCCTGCCGTCGCTGCCGCGGTGCGCAACTGTTCCAGCACATTGAGCAGGCGGCGGGCATCGCCGTCGGCATGGCCGACCAGGCGCCCGCGCGCATCGGCGTCGAATGCGAGTTCGGGTAGGGCGGCCTGTAGTGCGCGGTCGAACAGCTCGCCGAGTTCCTCTTCGGAAAGGCCCTTCAGCACATACACGGCAGCCCGCGAAAGCAGCGCCGAATTGACCTCGAAGGACGGGTTCTCCGTCGTGGCACCGATGAAGGTCACCGTGCCGTTCTCAACATAGGGCAGGAAGGCATCCTGCTGCGCCTTGTTGAAGCGATGCACTT
>CAYTFA010000267.1:0-3686 GCA_964436755.1 uncultured Rhodocyclaceae bacterium
CTGAAGACGGCGCTGCTCGGCACCTGCGCGCCGGGCTGTCGTTTCGGCATGCTCTCGCTGTACGGCGCCGAGCGGCTGGCGCCGCAGCGCGTGGAGGCCTTTCGCGCCCGCATCGGGCGCGCGCTGGCGGCCTGGGCCTAGCGGCGCGGCTTGAGCCGCGGCCGGTTTCGCGGCAAGATTCGGCGTCGCGTTTCGGGAGGGCTCACCGCATGTCCATCGTCGAACAACGCCTGCAGGCCATGGGCCTGGAACTGCCGCCGCCGCTCACGCCACCGCCGGGCGTGGTGCTGCCCTTCGAGTTCGTGCGCATCGTCGGCGACCGCGCCATCGTCTCCGGCCACGGCCCGCAAAATCCGGACGGCTCGCTGGCGCAGCCGCTGGGCAAGCTGGGGGCGGGAGTGACGGTGGAGCAGGGCTACGCGGCGGCGCGGCTGACGGCGCTGTCCATCCTCGGCAGCCTGCAGCGCGCGCTGGGCGACCTCGACCGCATCTTGGCCTGGGTGCGCGTTTTCGGCATGGTCAATTCGGCGCCAGGCTTCAACCGCCAGCCGGCGGTGATCAACGGCTTCTCGGACCTGATCCTCGAACTCTACGGGCCGGGCATCGGCGCCCACGCGCGCAGCGCGGTGGGCATGGCCGAGCTGCCCTTCGACATCCCGGTGGAGATCGAGGCCGAGGTGGCGCTGGTCCGCCGCAACTGAGCGCGGCGGGCCGCGCCCGCTACTTGAAGCGCACGGTCACGCTCGGCGTGCCGGGAAAGCCCTCGTAGGTGACGCGGATCGCCATGCCCGGCTTGGGCGGCACCAGCGGGCTGAACGAGCCCAGGCTGAGCAGGTCGCCGGCGCGCAGCTTGCCACCGGACTTGGCCAGGTCCTGCGCGATCCAGATCACGGCGTTCAGCGGGTGGTCGAGGATGGCGCTGCCGGGGCCCTTGCCCAGCTCCTTGCCGCCGGGGGCGCTGACGTCGGAGTCGTCGCGCAGGATCACGGTCATCTTCGCCAGCGGCTCGAGGTGGGACGCCTCCGCAGCGATCGGCTTGCCCAGTACGCCGAGGCGCGCGCCGACGTTGATGGCGGCGATGGCGGGGCCGTTGAGCGTCTCCTTGGGGTCGAGCCCGAGGTCGGGCAGCTCGATGAAGGGATAGATCTTCGAGACATGGGCCAGCACCTCGGCCGGTGTCTTCGCCGCGTTGATGCCTTCGTCCTTGACCTCGACGACGAGGTCGGCCTCGAAGACGGCGCGCGCGCCGAACTTCGCTGGCACTTCGGCGCCATCCTGCAGCAGCATCTTCTCGTAGAGGTTGCCGCGCACCGGCGCGTCGTAGCCGAAGCGCTGCTGCACGGCCTTGTTGGTGAGGCCGGCCTTGTAGCCGACCAGCCGGCCCTGTGTTTTGGCGATCTCGGCAACCAGCTTGTCGCGGCCGCATTCGGCGTCGGCCATGCTCATGTCCTTGGCGAGGCCGCCGCTCGGCGTCATGCTCGCCCAGTCGGCGGCGAGGCGGCCGATCACGGCGGCATCCGGGCAGGCGGCCAGGGCCGGAACGGCGAAGCTGGCGGGCAGGGCGGCGGCAAGCAGCAGGGCGATGGCGGTGCGGCGCATGGTGTCTCCTCCGTGTGTGGGTCGTTGTTTTAGTCAGTTGTCTTTGTACCACGAAGCCCAGGCTGCGGGCAGGGTCGCTTTGGGTGCGCTGCGGGACACGGAAGTCCCCGCCTCTGGCATGCTTGCGCCCGGGGAGGAAACACGGTGATCGAGGGAAGCTGCCTGTGCGGTGGCGTGCGCTACCGCTATGACGGCGAGATCGGCGAGATCTCGCTGTGCCATTGTTCGCAGTGCCGCAAGGCGCACGGCTCGGCCTTCGCGGCGGTAAGCCCGGTGGCGGCGGCGCGCTTTCGCATCGTCGCCGGCGCGGATCTGCTGCGCGAGTACCGCGCCTCGCCGGACAAGAAGCGCGTGTTCTGCGGCACCTGCGGCAGCCCGATCTACAGCGCCAAGGACGACGTGCCCGACGTGGTGCGCCTGCGCGTGGGCTCGGTGGATACGCCTTTCGCACCGACAGGCGTGTTCCACATCTTCTGCGCTTCGAAGGCGAGCTGGGACGAGGCGCTGGACGCGGCGCCGCATTTCGCGGAGCGGCGGCCATGAGCTACGCCGACAACGGCTTCCTCATGCCGCTGCGGCTGGAGACGGCGCGGCTGCGCCTGCGTCCCTTCGCCGAAGGCGACTGGCGCGCGATGCACGAGCACTTCGGCGATGCCGAGGCGACGCGCCACACCTTCGGCCGCGCGCTGACCGAGGCCGGCACCTGGCGCGCCGTGGCGAGCATGGCCGGGCACTGGTTGTTGCGCGGTTACGGCCCCTACGCGGTGGAGGAGAAGGAGGGCGGCGACCTGGTGGGCACGGTCGGCCCCTGGTACCCGCTGGAGTGGCCCGAGCGCGAGATCAAGTGGGCGCTGCTGCGCCGCTGCTGGGGCCGCGGCTATGCCGCCGAGGCGGCGCGCGCCGTGCAGCGCGCGATGCGCGAACACCTCGACGGGCCGCCGCCGATCAGCCTGATCGATGCCGCCAATGCCAACTCGATCCGCCTCGCGCTGGCCGTCGGCGCGACGCTGGAGCGCGAACTCGAATTCGCCGGACGTCCCTTCCACCTGTATCGCCATCCCGCCCTCGACTGAGGCGGCGTAGGACAAGGAGGCGCGCATGAAGCCGTGGTTCCTGCTCCTTCCGCTGTACCTGTGCTGGTCCGCCGCGCCGCGCGCCGCGGACATTGCGCCCGGCAACTGCGCGGCGCCGCGCGCCGGCACCGACCTTTCCACCTGCGACTTCAGCCGGCGCAAGCTGGCCGGGGCGGCCCTGCGCGGCGTGCGCCTGGCCGGGGCCAAGATGGAAAGCGCGGATTTCCGCGGTGCCGACCTTTCCGGCGCGGACCTGTCCGGCAGCAATGCGAAATGGGCGAACTTCAGCGGGGCGCGCCTGGTCGGCGCCGACCTGCGCAAGGCCGACCTCTTCCACGCCATCTTCGACGACGGCGATCTCACGGATGCGCGCCTGGGCGGCGCCTACCTGTTCGGCGCCAACCTGATCAACACCCGGGCGGTGCGCGCCGACTTCGCCGGGGCGCACCTGAAAGACATCCTCATGGAAGGCATCGACCTTTCGGGCGGGTCGATTCGCGGCTGCTACGCCTTTCGCGGCGTGTTCTCCGGCGCGCGCATGGTCGGCGCCGACCTGTCGGGCGCGGACCTCACGGGGGCAGCGATGGAGCAGGTGGATTTCAGCGGGGCGCAGCTAAAGGCGACGCGCCTGGCGGGCGCCACGCTGCGCTATGCGGTGTTCCACGAGGCCGACCTGCAGGGCGCCGACCTCGCCAATGCCGACGTCTGGAACGCCAATTTCGACAAGGCGCGCAACCGCGGCGATTCGGTGCAGGATGCGCTGATCGAACCCTTCGTGGTGCGCGAGCGGCGCTGAGGAGCAGGGCATGGACATCTATCGCAACGAGTTCGAACTGGCGGCCGCCGATGGCGTGCGCCTCTTTGCGCAGGCCTGGTCGCCGCCGGCGCCGCGCGGCGCCATCGTGCTGGTGCATGGCATCGCCGAGCACGGCGGACGCTACGCCTGGCTCGCAGCGCAGGCGGCACGGCACGGCCTGGCCCTGACCGCGGTGGACCTGCGCGGTCACGGCCGCT
>CAYTFA010000268.1:0-3682 GCA_964436755.1 uncultured Rhodocyclaceae bacterium
CGAAGGCAGATAATGAATTTTCGGAAGTGCCCTCTTTCGCCCAAGTTCCAGAATTTGGTACGACGGTGAAGGAGGGTTTTGTGCGTCTTTTTTCGCGTTTATGTCGTGGCTATGCCACTTTTTTTGGAGATCGAAAATGGAACTCGATACCATCGTCAAGTCCGGCCATCAATTTCGTGTCGTTTCGCTCGAGACCCTGCGGCCCGCTAGCCCAGTGGTCGTACCCTCACACCGCGCAGCGACCGAAGAGCGTTTGCCGTTCACGGTACGCATCGTGCGCAGCGAGCAAGAACTGGAAAAGGCTGTCTTCGTTCGCCACTCGGCCTATGATCGCCACGTACCTGCCGTAGCGGCATTGCTGGAAAGAGCCGAGGCGGCCGATTGCGAGCCGGGCACGGTCGTACTGCTTGCCGAATCGAAACTGGACGGTTCGCCACTGGGCACCATGCGCATCCAGACAAACCGCTTCCGTCCGCTCACCCTTCAACAGTCGATCGAGCTGCCCGCGTGGCTGCAGGGCACTTCCCAGGCCGAGGCCACGCGTCTTGGCGTCGCCCTTGGTCGCGTAGGTCGCCTCGTCAAGACGGCGCTGTTCAAGGCGTACTGGGAGTACTGCCTGATGGAAGACATCGAGTGGATGACGATCGCTGCTCGTTCGCCGCTTGATCGCCAGTACGAAGCGCTGCTCTTCCAGGACGTGGTACCCGGAGGAGAATTCATCCCCATGCGCCACGCCGGAAACATTCCGCATCGCGTACTGGCCTTCAACGTCCCTGCGGCCGAAAAGAACTGGCGCCAGGCAGGTCATCCGCTTTGCGGCTTCGTCTTCGACACGAAGCATCCGGATATCGATCTGTCGGTCCGCGAAGGACTGTACGAAGCCAGCCGTACGCACCGAGTGCGCGCCGTCGCGTGAGCTAGCTGCCATGGAGCGATATGGCAGTAGAATCGCGGCGTCGCTCGCCGCGATTCTATTGCTTTGGATATACGAGGGATGCCGGCTGCGCTTGACCCGCGAATTGACTCCGCCATCGAGAGCTTCCTCTACCGGCTATCGGTATACGCCGTTCCGGTCGCGGTCGCCATCGCGTCGATGGCCGCCCTCGTGCTGTTCCCCAACCAGTATCCCATCGATGGAGCACAGCGACTTCCCTTTGCCTACCTGAAAGACGACAGGGGCAGCCTACATGCCGCAGACGCCGTTGCAGCCATCCCCAGCGTACCCGCCCAGCGGTCACTCGACACGCGTCTTGCGGAAACGCCGTTCTGGGTGCGATTCGACGTGCCCGCCGCCGATCGGCCGCAGATCGTTGAATTGCCTTCGCGCCATGCCCTTAGCGTAGCGTGCTGGACGACCCCCGACCTGCTGCCCCTGGGCCAAGCAACACGAGCTTCAACAAGCGGGGGGATCAGAGCGGCGAAGACCGGCTTTGTGATCGACCTGGCGCCAGCGGGCGCACGCGGGATCATATGTCGAACCTCCCATACCGGTCCGGCCAATATATCCGTCACCCTCTGGCCCGTCGACAAGTTCGAAACCTCCGAACTCAAGTTCCACCGCAACTCGGGATTGCTGGACGGCGGCTTAATCGTGCTTTCGCTTTTCGTGCTGATCACGGCGCTGATCAACAGGGAGTGGCTGTACGTCCTGTTTGCCGCCTGGCTGGTAGCCAACTTGAGGCTTGCGGCAATTTCCGCTGGATGGGATACGCAATGGCTCGAAGGCGTCATTCCGCAGGCGTCAATGACTCCGCTGCGCAAACTGTCCACAACCGCCTACTACATGCTGACTATCGTGCTGTTCAGCATGCTATTTCGCGACGACTTGAAGCGCGGTGGATTCCTGTGGTTTGTGCGTTCGATTCAATGGTCATGCGTGCCGCTGCTACTCGCCGCAGCGGTGCTGCCCTACGCCTCCTTTCTGCCGCTGCTGTGGGTCTTTACTGCCTGCTCGTCCTCCGTCATCCTCTATCTGCTCGTCCGCATAATCATCGCAACCCGGTCGAAGGTCGCGATGTGGTATGGCGCGGGCATCGTCGTGGCCCTTTTGGCGAGCCTGAATGAAGTCGTTGCGGCGGCACTCGGCTTTCGCGAACTGATCGGCAGCGTCAACAGTGTCACCGCAGCCCTGGCATCGAGCCTCCTCTCCGCGCTGGCCATTGCGGAACAGATTCGCCAGGACCGCCTCGCCCGGCGCAAGGCGCAGGACGAGCTTCGAACAACCTACGACACCCTGCCTATCGGTCTGTTTTCGCTCGATCGGGAAGGGCGTGTCCTGCAGTGCAATCCCTCCTATGCGCACATGCTTGGCCGCCGCCCAGGAGAAACCGACTTCTGGGACAAGGATTTCGAGGAAGGCGCCTGGGACCGTCTCCAGGAAATCGCAAGCAACCCTGACGGGGGCGAGTTGGAAATCGCCGGACACGCAGCGGGCAGTGCCTCCGGGAAGTGGTTCCAGGTCAAGGCAACACAAAGCAATGGACGGATCGAGGGATCCCTGCAGGATGCCACGGCGCGCATCATGGCCACCGACCAGCTTCGTTTCCTGGCCGACCACGATCCTTTGACCGGAGTGTTCAATCGGCGCGGCATCGAACGCGCCTTCGATACCGCGAACGCCGCATTGTCCGCGGACGAGGCGATGGCGTTGGCCTATGTCGACCTCGACCGCTTCAAGCTGATCAACGACCTGTTCGGCCATATCGCCGGCGACATGGTGCTGCGGCACGTGTGCGAACGAATCAATCGGGTCCTCCCTGACGGTCCCGTTCTCGGTCGCGTCGGAGGCGACGAGTTCGTGATCGTCTTCCCGCGCGGCACGCTGCGGGAGATTGCGGAAATCTGCCGCCAGATAATCATCGGCGTTTCCACGGCCGCCTTCGTGGAAGGCGATCGTGCCTTCCAGGTCAAGTGCTCCGTCGGCCTCGTCGAAGTGGCGCGCGGCTTCCGCGAGGACGATGCGGTTTCCCTTGCGGATCGCGCCTGCCGCGAAGCAAAGAACGAGCACGAGGGCAATCTCGTCGTCTACCAGCGCGACATGTCGGTATTTACCGAGCGGCGCGAGGAACTGCACCTTATCCAGCGCCTGGACATGGCCAGGCCCGAGGGTCTGTTCCTCATGATGCAACCGATCATGTCGCTGCGCGAGCCGCGCGGCTCGCTCAATTTCGAGGTGCTGCTGCGCATGCGCGGCGGCGGCGACACAATCATTCCGGCGTGGAAGATCATCACCGCCGCCGAGCGCAACGGCCGCATCGCCACCATCGACCGGTGGGTGCTGGAAAGCACCCTGGAATGGCTGGCCGCCAACGCAGGACATCTCAAGCACTCCAGCTACGTGTCGGTCAACCTCAGCGGGGGATCGCTCAATGACGAAAAGTTCATCGAAGACGCATTCGCCATCCTGGCACGGCATGGCCGCACGGTCGAACGGCTCTGCATCGAGATCACCGAGAGTGTCGCCCTGCACGACCTGACCAATACGCGCCATTTCATCGACGGCATCCGCAAGTACGGAGCGCGCCTGGCCCTCGACGATTTCGGCGCCGGATACACGTCCTTCAACTACCTGCGCAGCCTCCCGGCCGATGCCGTCAAGATCGACGGCGCCTACGTCCGCGACCTGCTGGCGCATCCGGCCAATCAGGCCATCGTCCAGGCCATCGTGGACCTAACGCGCAAC
>CAYTFA010000269.1:0-3667 GCA_964436755.1 uncultured Rhodocyclaceae bacterium
GGAAGGGCGGCAGGTCGCGCAGGTGGGTCATGGGTGCGTCACGCGGTGCGCCGGTAGTGCCCGGCGATGCCGTCCGCGGGCCAGCGGCCGGGCGCGTCGTCCTGCACGCACAGCAGGTCCAGCCGCGCGATGAAATCGCGGCGGGAAATCGGGCGGGCGCCGAGCGAGGCGAGGTGGCTGGTTTCCATCTGGCAGTCGATTATGCCGAATCCGCGCCGCGCGATGTAGGCGCACAGGTGCGCCAGCGCGATCTTGGAGGCGTCGCGCGCGAGCGAGAACATCGACTCGCCGAAGAAGGCGTGGCCGATGGCGACGCCGTAGAGCCCGCCGGCAAGGTGGCCATCGATCCAGGTCTCGACGCTGTGGGCATGGCCGTGCCGGTGCAGTTCGGCGTAGGCCGCGCGCATCTCGGCGGTGATCCAGGTGCCGGACTGGCCGGGACGCGGACGCCGCGCGCAGGCCTCGGTGACCTCGGCGAAGGCGGTATCGAGGCGCACCTCGTAGCTCGCGTTGCGCAGCGTCTTCGCCAGCGAGCGCGCGACCTTCAGTTCGGCCGGCGGCAGCACCATGCGCGGGTCGGGGCTCCACCAGAGGATGGGCTCGCCCGCCGAATACCAGGGGAAGATGCCGCGCCGGTAGGCGGCCAGCAGGCGCGACACGGAGAGATCGCCGCCGGCGGCGAGCAGGCCGTTGGGCTCGGCCAACGCGCGCTCCACCGGCGGGAACACTGGCGCTGCGGGCAGCCAGGGAATCACCGGCGCCGCCCGGGTGCGTGGCGCGCATCGCGCCGCGCGGTGCGGATCAGAGCGACTTGTGGGTACCGTCGCACAGCGCGCCGTTGGCACTGTGCTTGCAGCCGCAGAAATAGACGGTCTTGGATTCGTCGGCGGTGTACTTCACGGGGGTGAACTCGCTGCCCTTGTGGCTGCCGTCGCAGAGGGGCTGCGCCTTGCTCCGCCCGCAGGAGCACCAGTAGTAGTCCTTTCCCTTTTCGACGTTGACGGCAAACGGGGATTTCGCGGCGATCTCGGGCTTGGGCATGACGCCTCTCCTGGGTGGGTTGGGGAGTGCGTACTATAGGCAGGTTCCGCGACCGACGGGCGCGGCATGGGGAAACAGATTGTTCCACGGCGGCGAACAATGCCGCGCCTTGCGGCGCGGCGGCGCCGTCAGTCGGGGCTGACGCGGCGCGCGCCGTTGAAGCGCTTGACCCAGTAGCCGTCGCGCAGGTCTTCGATGCGCACGCGGCCACCGCTGCGTGGCGCATGGACGAACTGGTTGTCGCCCAGGTAGATGCCGACATGCGAGAAGGCGCGGCGCATGGTATTGAAGAAGACGAGGTCGCCCGGGCGCAAGTCGTCGCGCGTCACCGCCTCACCCGACTTGGAAAGCTCGCGCGAGCTGCGCGGCAGGTTGAGGCCGAGGCCTTCACGGAAGACGTAGGTGACGAAGCTCGAGCAGTCGAAGCCCGTCTCGGGCGAGCTGCCGCCGCGCCGGTAACGCACGCCGAGTAGTTCGAGCGCGTTGTCGATGGCGTCCTGGGCGGTGGCGGTGGCCCGGTCCACGAAGGACACGGCCGGCGCGGGCGGCACCACGACGGGTTCGTCGGCGCGCGCGGGCAGGGCACAGGCAATTCCGGCAAGCAGGGTAAAGACCCTTGCCAATGAACGGCTATTAGGGGGCATGGCGGGCGACTATAGCGGCGTCGGCCAAGGCTGTAAACCCCCCAAAACCGCGTTCGTTCAGGGGTCTGTAAGGCGGTGCTGGCTATAATTTCCGCCCCGTATCGACGAATGGCGCGCGCCGGATCCGGCCGGGCGCCTTGCGAGGAGGCTGCCGTGGGTTTCAAGGCGTACCTGATCCAGCAGGAAGAAGGCAAGGTCGTTTCCGGATTCACCACCCTGGAGGACTCCCAGCTCGATGCGGGCGAGGTCGAGATCCAGGTCACCCATTCGAGCATCAACTACAAGGATGCGCTGGCCGCCACCGGCGCTGGGCGCATCATCCGCCGCTTTCCGTGCATCGGCGGCATCGACCTCGCCGGCCGCGTCACCGCCAGCGCTGATTCCCGCTTCAAGCCGGGCGACGAAGTGCTCGCCACCAGCTACGACATCGGCGTTGCCCACCACGGCGGCTACGCAGAGCGCGCACGCATTCCCGCCGCCTGGGTGCTCAAGCTGCCGGCCGGGCTGTCGCGCGCCGAGGCCATGGCGTTGGGCACCGCCGGCTTTACCGCCGGGCTCGGCATCGTGCGCATGGAGGAAAACGGCCTCACGCCGGCCAAGGGCCCGGTGGTGGTGAGCGGCGCCACGGGCGGCGTCGGCAGCCTCGCCATCGACATGCTCGCGGCGCGCGGCTACGAGGTCGTCGCGCTGACCGGCAAGGAAAGCGAAACCGATTACCTGAAGGGGCTGGGTGCGAAAGAGGTGCTGCTGCGCCAGTCGCTCGACCTTGCCAAGATCAAGCCGCTGGGCAAGGAGCTCTGGGCCGGTGCCGTCGACAACCTGGGCGGTGACGTGCTGGCCTGGATGTGCAGCACGATGAAACAGGGCGGCGCCATCGCCAGCATCGGGCTGGCCGCCAGCATGGAGCTGAAGACCACCGTCGCGCCCTTCATCCTGCGCGGCGCCTGCCTGCTCGGCATCGACTCCGGCTACATCGGCGAACCCTATCGCAGCGGCGTCTGGGCACGCCTGGCCGGCGACATGAAGCCACCGCACCTGGCTGCGATGACGCGCCACATCGCCTTCGCCGATCTGCCGTCCGCCTTCGACGATTACATCGGCGGGCGCGCACACGGCCGGGTCGTCGTGGACATCGCGCCCTGAGCGGGGCACCGAATACAGTCCGTCACCAACAACAACGGGAAGAGTGAGGAACGCAATGGGCAAGTACGCTGATTTCCACAAGCGCTCGATCGAGCAGCGCGACGCCTTCTGGACCGAGCAGGCCGAGCTGATCGACTGGCAGACCAAGCCGAAGCAGGTCTGCGACTATTCGCGGCCGCCGTTCGCCAAGTGGTTCGGCGGGGGCACCACCAACCTCTGCTACAACGCCGTCGACCGCCACGCCGCCAAGCGTCCGAACGATCGTGCGCTGGTGTACCTGTCGACCGAGACCAACGAAGAGAAGGTCTACAACTTCGCCGAACTGAAGACCGAGGTGATGCGCACCGCGGCGATCATGAAGTCGCTGGGCGTCGGCAAGGGCGACCGCGTGCTGATCTACATGCCGATGATCGCCGAGGCGACCTTCGCCATTCTCGCCTGCGCCCGCATCGGCGCGATCCATTCCGTGGTCTTCGGCGGCTTCGCTTCCGGCTCGCTGGCGACGCGCATCGACGATGCCAAGCCCAAGCTGATCGTCTCCTCGGATGCCGGCATGCGCGCCGGCAAGGCCGTGCCCTACAAGCACCTGCTCGACGAGGCCTGCAAGCTTGCCCAGTTCCCTCCGCAGAAGGTGCTGATGGTCGATCGCGGCCTCGACAAGGGCTTCGCCAAGGTCGAGGGACGCGACGTCGATTACGCGACGCTGCGTGCCCAGCACATGAACGCCGAGGTGCCCTGCGAGTGGATGGAATCCTCCGAGCCGTCCTACATCCTGTACACCTCGGGCACCACGGGCAAGCCCAAGGGCGTGCAGCGCGACACCGGCGGCTACGCCGTGG
>CAYTFA010000270.1:0-3664 GCA_964436755.1 uncultured Rhodocyclaceae bacterium
AAGGCGACGACGGGCGCCAGGGCATCCAGTCGATCGAGGTCGGCGTTCCCCTGCTGCGGGCGCTGGCGGATCACGGCGGGCCCATGATGCTGCGCGACTTGGCGCTCCGCGCCGGCATGCCGGCAGCCAAGGCGCACCGCTACCTGGTCAGCTTCGCCCGCACCGGCCTCGTGGTCCAGGAGGCGCACAGCGGGCGTTACGACCTCGGCCCGTTCGCCCTCGACCTCGGGCTCGCCAGCATCGCCCGCCTCGATGCGGTACGCGTGGCGACGCCCGTGCTCGAGGCGCTGGCCGAAGAGACGGGCGAGACGGTGGCGCTGGCGGTATGGGGCAATCTGGGGCCGACCATCGTGCGCTGGGTTGAATCGCGGCGCCCCGTCACGGTGAACCTGCGTACCGGCTCCGTGATGCCGCTCCTGCACTCCGCGCTCGGGCTCTGTTACGTCAGCTTTTTCGACTCGGCCCAGTTGCGTGCCATGGTGGACGAGGCCCTGGCCATCAATGCGCGCGGCGAGGATACCCGGGCGCCGATCACGCGCGCCCAACTCGCAACCCTCGTTGCCGAAGCACGCAAACGGGGCCTGACGCGCGTCACCGGCTCGGTGCTGCCGGGCATCAATGCCTTCGCCGCGCCGGTGTTCAACCACGATGGCACGATGGCGCTGGCCTTTGCCGGCCTCGGTCCCGCCGGCCTCGTCCCGGCCGATTGGAACGGCAGCCTGCCGCAGGCAATCAAGGCCGCCGCGGAATCGGCGTCGCTGCGCCTGGGCTGGCACGGGACCCGCTAGCCGGGGCGGCGACGGCTCAGCGCTTGCCGAACGGCGCGGTGGTCAGCCCCAGGCTCTTCCAGGACTGCATGCCGCCGCGATACCACTTGAGCTTGTGCGCCGGATAACCGAGCGCCAGAAGCTGGCGGATATTGGTGGGGGATTGCCCGCACCAGATCCCGTTGCAGTAGAAGACCAACGTCTTCGCGTTCTCGAAATTCCAGAGCAGGCCGGTGCGTGCCGCGCCGAACTGCAGCGTGAGGATGTCGGCGATCGCATCGGCGTCGGCATGCGCCGGGTGCAGGCGATTCCAGGGAAGGTTGATCGCGCCGGGGATGATGCCGGAGCGCTGCAGCCACTCCTCCTCGCGCGAATCGACCACCATCACCGACTCGTCGCGCCGCGTCACCCGCTGCAGGTAGTCGAGCAGTTCGAGCTCGCCTATGGTTTCCACGCCGGGCGCCAGTTGCATCGGCTGCACGCAATACGGCGGGCAGGGCCGCGACGTCATGGCAAAATCGGGATCGATCTGGTTGAAGTTGTCCGGCTCGCGCTGGATGCGCACCAGGCGTCCCTCATGCACCACGTCCAGGTAGGGCTGGCGGGCCGTAATGCCGACCGGCTGATCCGCCGCGACGGCGGAGGCCGCCAGCACCAGGGCGGCGAGGAACACGGCCGGCGCACGCCAGGCAGGACAATCCGCGTCAGGACGCAATTCGGACATGGCGAGAGTATCCCCTAGCCGCCACCCTCCGTCAAAGTAGCCGCCGCGACGGCCGGCACCCGGTCAGGGGCGGTCGAGCATGCAGGAATTCGCCTTCCGGCAGTCGGGCTTCAGGGTCTCATGGTCGTCGCATAGGCAACCACCGCTGCGCTGGCAAATAATCCACGCCAGCTTGTGCAGTTGGCGATTCACGTCGTCACCCGCGTCCGGCACTTCGCTCACGACCGATTCGACCGCGGCCGCGACTTCGGTGAGGCGCCGCGCACCCGGATCGCTGGACGTCACCATCTCGGCGCGCTTGAGCACCTGGGAGAGATCGCTGATCTTCATCGCCACGGCCTCCTTTCGCGACATCCGCTGCCACGAATACAGTCTGTTCCGCTTTCGCGCGTGGCGCAATTGAGCGAAAGGCATAGAACGAAAGCCATAGGCCGCGACGTTCCGGGCCGGCGATGGTAGGCTGTGCCGCCCCTGACCCGTTGCCACGCCATGCCCGCCCTTTCCCGCCACCTGCTGCTTGCAGCCCTCGTCATCTTTGTACTCTCGGCCTGCAGCGCCGTCCGCCTCGGCTACGGCAATGCCGACAGTCTGGCACGCTGGTGGATCGATCAATACGTCGACCTTTCGCCCGAGCAGGATGCATTGACGCGCGAGCGCCTGGCCCGATTCCACGTCTGGCATCGTAAGACCCAGCTGCCCGACTATGCTCGGCTCCTGGGCGAGGCGCGCAACCTCGCCACCGGCCGGCTCACCGGTGCGGACGGACTGGCGCTGACCGACGCCCTGATCCGCCGCATCCGGACACTTGCCGAGCAGGCGATGCCCGACGCCGCCGACCTCCTGCTGACGCTCACGCCGGCCCAGATCGAACGCATGGCAGCGCGCCTGGACGACAAGGCCGCCGACTTCGCCAAGGACCTCCGCCTCGCGGAGGGCGAAGCCGGGCAGCGCAAGGCACGCTTCAAGCGACTGCTGGAGCGGGCGGAATACTGGTTCGGCGACTTCAGCGACGAACAGCAGGCAGCGATCCGGCGCCAGGTGGATACGCAGGCGACGGGCGCCCAGTTCATGTACGACGAACGCCTGCGGCGGCAGCGTGACTGGCTCGAGCTCGTGCGCAGGGTCCACGCCGAAAGGCCGTCGCGCGAACGTACCATCGCGCTGCTGCGCGACTATGCCGAGCGTTTCGACCTGCCTACGGACCCGGCGCGGCGCGCGACCGCGATCGCACTGCGCAAGGCGTCCACCGAGCTTACGGCAACCATTCAGGGCATGACTACGGCAGCGCAGCGGGAGCACGCGCGACAGAAGTTCGGCGACCTGATCCGCGAACTGACCGAGCTCGCCCAGGAAGGCTGAGACGCTAGCGCTCGTCGAACGAGAGCACGACCCTTTCGGTCAGGGGATGCGCCTGGCAGGCCAGGACGAAGCCGCTGGCCACCTCGGCCTTGTCCAGCGCGTAATTGCGTTCCATGCGGACTTCGCCTTCCACGACCTTGCAGCGGCAGGTGCCGCATACGCCCGAAGTGCAGGAGAATGGCACTTCCAGACCCGCTGCCGACGCGGCGTCGAGGATGCTGGGCTGATCCTTGCTGAAGTCGATCTCGCGGCGCAGGCCGTCGCGCACGATGACCACCCTGGCCCGCTCCGCATCGCCCGGCAGCGCCTCGTGCACCACGGCGCCCACGGGTGCGCCGGCCGGCTGGGCAACGCCGAAACGCTCGATGTGGATGCGCTCGACGGGCACGCCCGCCGCCCGCAGCGCCGCCTCGGCCTCGTCGTTCATCTGGAAGGGGCCGCAGACATACACATGGTCGATCAAAGCGGCCGGCACCACGCTGGCGAGGAACTCGCCGATCTTGTCGCGGTTCATCAGGCCCATGTTGATCGGTGCATCGGTCGGCTCGTCCGAGAACACGTGCTGCAAGGAAAGCCGCGTCATGTAGCGGTTCTTCAGGTCTTCCAGCTCCTCCTTGAACATGGTCGAGCGCAGCATGCGGTTGCCGTAGATCAGCGTGAAACGGCTGTTCGGCTCGCGCGCCAGTACCGTCTTCATGATCGAAAGTATCGGTGTGATGCCGCTGCCGCCGGCAATGCCGACGTGGTGGCGGCGCGACGCCGGCTCGATGGGCACGAAGAAGCGGCCCTGCGGCGCCATGACGCTGATGCGGTC
>CAYTFA010000271.1:0-3646 GCA_964436755.1 uncultured Rhodocyclaceae bacterium
TGGGCCTGCTCCAGCCCCTGGGTGATGCCCACGCGAGTGTCGTAGCCCAGGCCGTTGACCGGCGGGTTGTTCAGCGTGATGACGGCAACGCCGTCGCGAACTTCATAGCTGGCGCTCATGGGGCCCCTTTCATTGCGGTGAAAACAGCGAAACGAACGATCGTTCGATTCTAGAAAGCAACAACGGCCGGCGCCTGTCGTGGGCGTGACAGCGCACCGGCCGTTTGCGCGAGCTGCGTGCCGGGCCTACACCTCCAGCCACTCCTTGCGAATATAGGCGTTGGCCTTGAGTTCTGCAGGCGTGCCCTCGAACACGATCTGGCCATGTCCCATGACCAGGCAGCGTTCGGACACCTCCAGTGCGATGGTCAGCTTCTGCTCGACCAGCAGCACCGAGATGCCACGACGCTTGAGCTCGCGCAGATACTCGGCCACCAGCTCCACGATCTTCGGCGCCAGGCCTTCGGTGGGCTCGTCGATCATGATGAGGTCGGGGTCGCCCATCAGCGTGCGGCACAGCGTCAGCATCTGCTGTTCGCCACCGGAGAGCACGCCGCCGGGCGTGTCGCGGCGTTCCTCGAGGCGCGGGAACAACGCATACATGTCTTCGAGGCGCCAGCGACCGCGGTGGCGCGTGTCCTTGACGCCGAGCATCAGGTTTTGCCGCACGGTGAGGTCGGGAAAGATGGCACGGTCCTCGGGTACGTAGCCGACGCCGAGGCGGGCGATCTCGTAGGCCTTGCGGCCGAGGATCTCCTGGTCGCGGAAACGCACGCTGCCGCGAGCCAGCACATGGCCCAACACGGCCTTCGCAGTGGTCGAGCGGCCGATGCCGTTGCGGCCGAGTAGGCAGACGATCTCACCCTCGCCGACGCGCAGGTTCACGCCGTGCAGGACGTGGCTCTTGCCGTAGAAGGCGTGCAGGTCGGCGACTTCAAGCATGGCCGTGTCCCGTCGCGGCGGTGCCCAGGTAGGCTTCCTGCACCGCCGGATTGCCGCGGATCTCGGCGGGCGTGCCGCTGGCTATCACCTCGCCGTAGACCAGCACGGTGATGCGATCGGCGAGGCCGAAGACGACGCCCATGTCGTGCTCGACCATGACCAGGGTCTTGCCCTCCGTGACGCGGCGGATCAGCGCCACCGCCTCCTCGGTCTCGGTGTTGCTCATGCCGGCGGTCGGCTCGTCGAGCAGGATCACGTCGGCGCCGCCGGCGATGGTGATGCCGATCTCCAGCGCGCGCTGTTCGGCATAGGTCAGCGTGCCGGCGGGCGTATCGCGTCGCCGGGCGAGGCCAATGGCCTCCATGACCTCCTCGGCGCGACGGCGCGCATCGGCCAGCCCGGCCAGGCGCCGCCAGAACGCATAGCGGTAGCCCAGCGGCCACAGCACGGCGCAGCGCAGGTTCTCGAACACCGAGAGGTTGTGGAAGATGTTGGTGATCTGGAAGCTGCGCGAGAGGCCGCGGCGGGCGATTTCGAACGGGCGCAGGCCGACCACGCTTTCGCCCTTGAGTTCGATGCCGCCGCCGCTCACCGGCAGGCGTGCACTGATCAGGTGGAACAGCGTGGACTTGCCGGCGCCGTTGGGACCGATGATGGCGTGGCGTTCGCCGCGCGCGATGTCGAGGTCGACGCCGCGGATGATCTCCGTGGCGCCGAAGTTCTTGCGCAGGCCCTGCAGGCGGATCGCCGGCTGGCTCATCGGCGGTCTCCGTGCAGCGTGGCGAGGGCGGCGTTCCACGAGGCGCGGGCGCGCACGCGGACCCAGTGCATCGTCGCCATCCCGGCGGCAGCCAGCGCCAGTGCCCCCAGCCAGGGCCCGGCGCTGCGGACCTGGAGCGACATGCCCAGCACGCGGGCCACGGCATCCGCTTCGCCGCCCTCGCCGCCGAGCAGCGCATAGCTCAGTTCCACCAGGCCGATCAGGCCCGCCAGCAGCACGGCCAGCGGCAGTGCCGCGGCAAGGTAGTAGGGCAGCAGGCGGCCGAGCAGCCCGGCCTGCCAGAGCCCGCGCTGCATCGCGATCACGCTGGCGATGCCGCCCGGCGCAACTAGCACCATGAACAGGAAGAAGAGGCCGAAGTAGAGCAGCCAGGCATGGGTGAGGCCGCCGATCACGATCTGCATCACGGTGACCAGGATGGCGCCGATGATCGGGCCGTAGAAGAAGCCGATGCCGCCGACGAAGGCGATCAGCAGGACGATGCCCGAGGTGTGGGCGTTGAGCGTCTCGGCGGTGACGATTTCGTAGTTGAGCGCGGTGAGGCCGCCGGCGATGCCGGCGAAGAAGCCGGAGAGGATGACCATCAGGAAGCGTACGCGCTCGGTGTCGTAGCCGACGAATTCGGCGCGCTCCGGGTTGTCGCGCACGGCGTTGGCGATTCGCCCGAGCGGCGTCTGCGTCAGGGCGTACATGGCGACCGAGGCGGCGAAGGCCCAGAGCACGATGAGCCCGTACATCTCGACCTGCGGTCCCCAGGTGAGGCCGAGGAAGGTGGCCTTGCCGGCGGCCCGATTGCCGGAGACGCCGCCCTCGCCGCCGAAGACGGCGGGAAACATCAGCGAGCAGGCCGCGACCATCTCGCCGATGCCGAGCGTGATCATGGCGAAGGTCGTGCCCGCCTTGCGCGTGGTGACGTAGCCGAGCACGATGCCGGCCGCGGCGCCGGCCAGTCCGCCGGACAGAGGCAGCAGGGCGACGGCGAGCGGGTCGGCCGCCTTGCCCAGTGCGTTGAGCGCGTGCATGGTGGCGAAGGCGCCGAGCCCGTAATACACCGCGTGGCCGAAGGAGAGCAGCCCGGTCTGGCCGAGTAGCATGTTGTAGGACAGGGCGAACACCACCATGATGCCGATCTGGCACAGCAGCGAGACCAGGAAGCCGCTCTTGAAGACGAGCGGCAGCGCGAAGGCCAGCGCGAGACAGCCGCCCCACAGTGCGATGCGCGAACGCGTGACGATGCGGGTGCTCACGACTCGCGCGATCCCATCAGGCCGCGCGGGCGGAAGATCAGGATGGCCACCATCAGTAGGTAGGGCAGGATGGGGGCGAGTTGCGTGATCGTCAGGCGCGCCACCTGCGAGCCGGCGGGCAGGCTGACGCCGACCAGGGCGAAGACATCGGTGATCGAGATCGAGAGCGCCACCGAGAAGGTCTGGATGCAGCCGATCAGCAGCGAGGCGATGAAGGCGCCGGCGAGTGAGCCGAGGCCGCCGACGACGACGACGACGAAAACGATGCTGCCGACGGCGGCCGCCATTCCCGGCTCGGTGATGAAGGCATTGCCGCCGATGACGCCGGCGAGCCCTGCCAGCGCACTGCCGCCGCCGAAGACCAGCATGAAGATGCGCGGCACGTTGTGGCCGAGAGCCTCGACCATGTCGGGCTTGGTCAGCGCGGCCTGGATGATGAGCCCGATGCGGGTGCGCGTGAGCACGGCATAGAGTGCGACCAGCATGCCGACCGACACAAGCATCATGAAGCCCTTGTAGATCGGGAAGTCGGTGGAGAACAGCGTGAACAGGGTGCCGTCGAGCTCCGCCGGCACCTTGTAATCGACCGAGGACTTGCCCCAGATCAGGTGCACCAGTTCCTCGACCACGAAGGCGAGGCCGAAGGTGAACAGCAGTTCGGCGACGTGGCCGAAGCG
>CAYTFA010000272.1:0-3619 GCA_964436755.1 uncultured Rhodocyclaceae bacterium
GCCGATCTTGTATTCGGGGTCGGTGATCATCTCCTCCCACTGCGTCATCCAGCCAACGGTGCGCGCAAGGGCGAAGATGCAGGTAAACATCGAAGTCGGGATGCCGATCGCCTTCTGCACGATGCCGGAATAGAAATCGACGTTCGGGTACAGCTTCTTCTCGATGAAGTAGTCGTCCTCGAGCGCGATCCTTTCCAGTTCCATCGCCAGCTTGAAGAGGCGGTCATCCTGCAGACCCAGTTCGGTCAGCACGTCATAACAGACCTTGCGCATGAGCTTTGCGCGCGGATCGAAGTTCTTGTAGACGCGGTGACCGAATCCCATCAACTTGAAGCTGTCGTTCTTGTCCTTGGCGCGCTTGATGTACTCGCCGACGCGTGATACGTCGCCGATCTGCTCGAGCATCTGCAGGCAAGCCTCGTTGGCGCCGCCGTGCGCCGGGCCCCAGAGGCAGGCAATGCCGGCCGAGATGCAGGCAAAGGGGTTGGCACCGGACGAGCCGGCGAGCCGCACCGTAGAGGTCGAGGCATTCTGTTCGTGGTCGGCATGCAGCGTGAAGATCACGTCGAGCGCGTGCTCGAGAACCGGATTGGGCTTGTACTCCTCACACGGGGTGCCGAACATCATGTGCATGAAGTTCCCTGTGTAGGAGAGGTCGTTGCGCGGGTACATGAAGGGCTGGCCCATGTTGTACTTGTACGCCATGGCGACGATGGTCGGCAGCTTGGCGACCAGCCGGTTGAACGAGATGCTGCGGTGGTTGGTGTCGGCAAAATCCATTGCCTCGTGGTAGAAGGCCGCCAGCGCGCCCACTACCCCGACCATCACCGCCATGGGATGGGCGTCGCGGCGGAAGCCCTGATAGAACTTGACGAGCTGCTCATGAACCATCGTGTGGTTCTTGATGGTTTTTTCGAAGTCGAGCTTCTGCGCCCTGTTGGGCAATTCGCCGTTCTTGAGCAGGTAGGCTACCTCGAGGAAGGAGCACTGTTCCGCAAGCTGCTCGATCGGATAGCCGCGATAGAGCAACTCGCCTTTGTCGCCGTCGATAAAAGTGATGCGCGACTGACAACTCGCCGTCGACAGGAATCCGGAGTCGTAGGTAAAGAGTCCCGTCTTGGCGCCCAGGGAGCGAATGTCGATCACGTCCTGGCCGTGGGTGCCCACCATGACGGGGAATTCCACGGTCTTGCCATCGACGGTGAGGCTTGCGGTGCGATTCGTGCTCATGGTCAGATCCTTTTCGAGGTCCGTTGTCTTGCCTAACTGCTTACAATTTGGTTGCGGGAGATACCTCCCGCAACCGCTCTAACATTGCCGACTGTCGCGGGTCAGTGGCACGTTCGCGCCCGCTGACCAATGCCCACAGCTCATGGTCTTCCATGGCCAGCAGGCCTTCCAACTCCTTTGCATCCTCGTCGTCGAGCCCCTCGGGATGACGCTCCCAGAATCGCTCGAATACCAGGTCCAGCTCCAGCAGGGCGCGGCGGCAGTGCCACTTGAGTCGATTGAGGCGTGCCGCGCCGTTTGGGTCCACGTCAGACGGCCCGCCTCACCATCATCTCCTTGATCTTGCCGATGGCCTTGGTGGGATTCAGACCCTTCGGGCAGACGTCGACGCAATTCATGATGGTGTGGCAGCGGAACAGCCGATACGGGTCGTCCAGGTTGTCCAGGCGCTCATTGGTCGCCTGGTCGCGCGTGTCGGCGATGAAGCGATAAGCCGCGAGCAGGCCGGCCGGACCCACGAACTTGTCCGGGTTCCACCAGAAGGACGGACAGGACGTCGAACAGCAGGCGCACAGGATGCACTCGTAAAGCCCGTTAAGTTCCTCGCGGTCCTCCGGCGACTGCAGGCGCTCGCGCTCCGGCGGCGGATCATTGTTGATCAGGTAGGGCTTGATCGAGTGGTACTGCTTGAAGAACTGCGTCATGTCCACGATCAGGTCGCGAATCACCGGCAGGCCGGGCAGCGGGCGCAGCACAATGGGCTTACCCGCAGGAAAGCTGTTCATGTCGGTGAGGCAGGCGAGCCCGTTCTTGCCGTTGATGTTCATCGCATCGGAGCCGCACACGCCTTCACGGCACGAGCGACGGAACGCGATCGAATCGTCCTTGGCCTTGAGCTTGACCATGGCATCCAGCAGCTTGCGGTCGGTGGAATCCAGCTCGACGGAAATGTCCTGCATGTAAGGCTTGGCGTCCTTGTCCGGGTCGTAGCGGTAGATCCGGAAATCCACGGTACGTGTGGCGTTCGTCATCGTCGGGTCCTTGTCAGTAGGCGCGCTTCTTGAGCTCGATGGTGTCGACCGTCATCGGCTTCATCTGCACCGGCTTGTACTCGAGGCGATTGCCGTCGCGATACCAAAGCGTATGCTTGAGCCAGTTCTTGTCGTCCCGGCCGTCCGGCGTCTGGGGCGTGTCGACCGCGTCATCGCGCACGTGGGCACCGCGCGACTCCGTGCGGGCGTTGGCGGAGACGATCGTGGCCTTGGCTACCTCGATCAGGTTGTCAAGCTCGAGCGCCTCGACCCGGGCGGTATTGAAGACCTTGGACTTGTCCTTGATCTCGGTATGGGCCGCCTGCTCGGCGATCTCGGCGATCTTGCTTACCCCCTCGGCCAGCATGTCCTTGAAACGGAAGACGCCCGCATGTTTCTGCATGGTGCGCTGCATTGCGAGGCGGGTTTCGTGCACGCTGCTGCCGTCCTTCTGTCCGTTGAGCCTGTCGATGCGAGCCAGGGTGCGCTCGATCGATTCGGTCGCCAGCGGTTTGTGCGACGTGATGCTTGATTTGAGGTCACTGACCGCGGTCTCGCCAGCCGACTTGCCGAAGACCAGCAGGTCGAGCAACGAGTTGGTGCCGAGGCGGTTGGCGCCATGCACCGAGGCGCAGGCGCACTCTCCGGCGGCGTAGAAACCCTGCACCGGCACTGCGGCATTGCCGCCCTTGGGCACCACGACCTGGCCGTGATAATTGGTCGGAATGCCGCCCATCTGGTAGTGGCAGGTCGGCACCACGGGCAGCGGCTCCTTGAGGCAGTCGACGCCGGCAAACTGGATGCCGATCTCGTGGATGCCCGGCAGCCGCTTCATAATCGTTTCCGGCGGCAGGTGTGTGATGTCGAGCAGCACGTAATCCTTGTTCGGCCCGCAACCCCGGCCTTCATTGATTTCCGTGGTCATCGCCCGCGATACCACATCGCGCGAGGCCAGGTCCTTGGCGTTAGGCGCGTAGCGTTCCATGAACCGCTCGCCGGCCGAGTTGCGCAGGATGCCGCCCTCGCCGCGCACGCCTTCGGTGATGAGCACGCCGGCGCCGGCAACGCCGGTCGGATGGAACTGCCAGAACTCCATGTCCTCGAGCGGGATACCGGCGCGTGCTGCCATGCCGACGCCGTCACCTGTGTTGATGAACGCGTTGGTCGAGGAGTAGTAGATGCGCCCGGCTCCGCCCGTGGCGAAGATCGTAGCCTTGGCATGGAAGACGACGATGTCGCCGGTTTTCATGTCCATCGCAGTGACGCCGAGCACGTCGCCGTCGGCATCGCGCACCAGGTCCAGGGCCTGCCACTCGACGAAGAACTGGGTGTTGACCTTGACGTTGCGCTGGTACATC